>JADFNO010000049.1 GCA_022563315.1 Planctomycetota bacterium
AGACCGACTACACGGTAAATCAGCCTCGCCGACCAATGTCGGAGTATTGGGACGAATTCCGATAGCTGCTGCAAGCCTCTTGCAACCATACGTGGACAGTCTCCAGCGCATCCCGCATTTTGGAGTTGATCTTGTGGATTTCGTCTTGCATTCATTGTGCCGGCTGGATGATCCCGCGACATTCACCGAAGCCGATGCGTACTGCTCCATCCCTCTCGCAAAACGCCTTCATAATCACCTCGTCGCCGTCGGCGAGGAACTTGCGCTGCGTTGAATCGGGCAGCGTAATCGGATTCTGCCCGCGCCAAGTGCGCTCCAGCAGACAGCCGCGCGAGTCTTCGCTCGTGCCGGAAATGGTGCCGCTGGCCAATAGATCGCCCGAATTCATGTTGCAACCGGTCGAGCTGTGATGGACCAGCATCTGCGCGATCGTCCAATACATATCCGTAAACGTGCCGCGACTGATCAGCATCGGAGCCGTGCCGGATTCGCGCATTTGCGCTGAGCAGATATACGCCTCGACCGTGATGTCGTACGCCATCTCATCGATCGGCTGAAGATATTCCAACACCGGCGGATCATCCTGACCATGTGGAGTGCTCGGGACTCGAAACGGCTCCAGCGCGTCCATCGTCACCACCCACGGACTGATCGTCGTCGCAAAGTTCTTTGCGTTGAATGGGCCGAGCGGCTGATACTCCCATTTCTGAATGTCGCGCGCGGACCAGTCGTTGAGGATACACATGCCGAAGATCTGGTCGCGCGCCTCGTTCATCGGGATGCGCTGTCCGAGCACGTTGCCCGGCCCGACGAAGAAGCCCAACTCCAACTCGTAATCGAGCAATCGACACGGGCCGAAGGTGGGAAGATCGGCGTCGTCCGCTTTGGTTTGCCCCATCGGCCGGCGAATCAGCGCGCCGCTGGGGACGATCGAACTGGCGCGCCCGTGATACCCCACCGGGAGGTTCTTGTAGTTTGGCAGGAGCGGATTGTCGGGGCGAAACATCGAGCCGACGTTCCTGGCATGATGAATCGAGGCGTAGAAATCAGTGTAGTCGCCGATCTGCGCGGGCAGAAGACATTCGACGTCGTGCATCGGTACAAGAAGCTGCTTGCGGCGCTGGGCGTCATCGCACAGTCGAGTGTTGCCCACCTGCAATAGAGCGTTCAGCGCGTGGCGAACGGTCGACCACGTACGCCTGCCTTTGGCCATGAATTGATTGAGCGACGATGCACTGAGAACGCAAGCCGATTCCGCGTCGATCCCATCAAGCAAACCGGCTTCGATGCACCCAGCCACATCGAGCACGCAGTCACCGATGGCCACGCCGATGCGCGGTTGTTCCTTCGCGTCTTTGCGTTGAAAAACACCAAACGGCAAGTTCTGAATCGGGAAATCGCAGCTCGGTTCGTTGGCGGATTCAACCCAACTACGCAGTGAAGGATCGTGTGTCTGATCAAGGGTCGGCATGATAGGTAGGTTCTTACAGGAGTTTCAGTTTTCGTAGGCCGTCTCGCGGATCGTCGAATGAGCACGAGCCAAACGAGACGGCGAAGTGATTGCGTGCGTTGGTGATCTGATCATGACTGAGTCGATGCTCGCGCCATGCGAATCCCTCAGCATCGAATTGAAACGACGAACTCGATTCATCGGTCAATACGGCGGCAAGCAGATCCTGGTTGAGCTGCACTTCATGGGCGAGGCAAGCGCCGACAAAGACGTTCAGGAAGCCGAATATCCGTGCGCCGCCGGAATCATCGTGATGACGAATCGGATGATGCAGCCCCGCCGTTGCCTTGAATGGGACGTTGGATGATGCACAAGCGCCGATGAACCGAGCGAGCGGCGCAGGCGCGGGCGTGGCGTCGGCCGTCACCCCGCCCGTCCTCACCTTCGCCCCGGCGTCACCACCGGCCAGGGCGGCGATCAGCCCCCGCGGATCATCCTCGATCGGCAGCTCAAAGAATGCAAACAGCTCATCCGGGATCATGTCGAGCGCATCATCGATCTTTTGGGATGAATCGGCGCGCAACTCGATCACGTCGATCATTGCCCAACCTGCATCCGGCGCAGCATGGTGATCATTGAACAAGGCAATCCGTTGCAGGTCATCACCAAGTTGCCGCTCCCCAGCTGGTGCGGTCAGACAACTGATCCGCCACAGTTCAGCCTCGTCGTCGTGAGGGAGCAACGATGCAGCGCAGGAATCGAACTCGTCCAGCCGACCCGCCGGGACAAGCAGCCGCCCCAGCATCCACGCCTCCGGACTCGCCAGATAGTCGGCGTAGTTGCGCACGGTCGCCGGCATATCAAGTTTGGCCGGGGGAAACAGGCCCGCGTAATCGATGAGGTTGCTCATCAGTGCGACGACGCTGCTCGGCGATTGGCCTTGCATCTGTTTCAGGTGATCTTCTACTCGCTCCATGTACGGGCTCATTTCTTTGACGAAGCCTGCTCAATCTTCGCCCACGAGTCGCGCAACGTCACCGTGCGATTGATGACGAGTTGCCTGTCGGATGAATCCGGATCGATGCAGAAATACCCGATCCGCTCAAACTGAAACCGATCGCCCGGCTGCGCGTTCCCCAAACTCGGCTCCAGCTTGCAATCGGCCAACACCTCGAGCGATTCGGGATTCAAGAACTCGCGGTAATCTTTTCCGCTCTTCTCAGCGAGCGGATCCGGCACCGTGAACAGCCGATCATACAAGCGAACTTCAGCTGAGAGTGCGTGCGCTGCGGAGACCCAGTGTAGTGTTCCTTTGACTTTGCGGCCATCCGGCGAATTGCCGCCGCGCGTGGCAGGATCGTACGTGCAGCGAAGTTCCGTGACTTCGCCGGTGCTCTCGTCCTTCACCAAGTCCGTGCAGGTGATGAAGTACGCATAACGCAGGCGGACTTCCTTGCCCGGGGCGAGGCGGAAGAACTTCCTCGGCGGATCCTCACGGAAATCGTCGCGCTCGATATAAAGCACGCGCGAGAATGGCACTGTGCGCGTGCCCATCGACTCGTCTTCGGGATTGTTGATCGCCTCCAACTCTTCGACCTGATCCTCGGGATAATTTTCGATCACCACGCGAAGCGGTCGCAGCACACCCATCACGCGCGGCGATCGTTTGTTCAGATCGTCGCGCAGCGTGTGTTCGAGCAGCGCAGCGTCCGTGATACTGTTGTGTTTCGTCACGCCGACTGTTGCGCAGAGATTCCGGATGGCCTCGGGCGTATAGCCGCGCCTGCGCAAACCACATAGGGTCGGCATGCGCGGATCATCCCAACCATCGACGTGGCCGTCCTCAACCAACTCCAGCAGCTTGCGCTTGCTCATGACCACGTAGGTCAGGTTGAGCCGGGCGAATTCGATCTGCTGCGGATGGTGAATCCCCAACTGCTCGACAAACCAATCATAGAGCGGCCGATGATCCTCGAACTCCAACGTACACAGCGAGTGCGTAATCCCCTCGATTGAATCGGATTGTCCATGCGCCCAGTCGTACATCGGATAGACGCACCACGCCTCGCCGGTGCGCGGATGGGTTGCGTGCAGGATTCGATACAACACCGGATCGCGCATGTTCAGATTCGGCGAAGCCATGTCGATCTTTGCCCGCAGCACCCGCGAACCATCGGGAAACTCGCCCCGCTTCATTCGCTCAAACAGATCGAGGTTCTCCTTCGGGCTGCGATTGCGAGATGGACTCTCGCGCCCGGGCTCGGTCAGCGTTCCGCGATGTTCACGGATTTGCTCGGCGGTAAGCTCGTCAACATACGCCTTACCATCGGTGATGAGCGCGACGGCCCAATCATAAAGCTGCTGGAAGTAGTCCGAGGCGTAGTACTCGTGCTCACCCCATTCAAAGCCGAGCCATCGGATGTCAGCCTTGATCGCGTCGATGTATTTCTGCTCTTCTTTGGTCGGGTTGGTGTCATCAAAACGCAGGTGACACGTCCCGCCGAACTCCTGCGCCACGCCGAAATCGAGGCATATTGCTTTGGCGTGACCAATGTGGAGATAGCCGTTGGGCTCGGGCGGGAAGCGCGTCACGACTCGGCCGGCGTGTTTGTTCGCCTTTACGTCCTCGGCCACGATCTGACGAACGAAATCAAGCGCGGGTTGAGCTTCAGCGGTAGTCATGCGTTGGACGTATCAAGGAATTGTTGACGGTTAGCCAGGCACCGTGTGATTCGATTCACCACGGCCTCACGCCCCAGGATAGCAAGCGTCTCGAAGATCGCAGGACTGACGGTTGAGCCGCTGACCGCAATGCGCAGGGGCTGAGCGACTTTGCCGAGCTTTCCATTGGCGTGTTCTTTGGAATACTTGTCCACAACCGGTTCAATTGCATCCTTTGTCCAATCGGTTAGATCAGCCAGCAGCGGTTTGATCGCGGCTAAGTGGTCGTACCCACTCGGGTCACCGTTGCAGAGCGCCTTGCGCACCGCCTTGGTTTGCTCATACTCAATCGCATCGTCCGCCATGATAAAGAACTGCGACGATTTCACCGTATCATCGAGTGTCTTGGATCGACTCTGGTTGGCGGCCGCGAGCATGTCAAACTGCTCGGGGCTGAGTTCCTCGACAAACTTGGGATGATACTCACGACAATGCGCGTACCACAGGTCGCGGAACTGCTTGGGCGACATCGCCTGGATCGCATCGAGGTTGAACGCGAGGAGCTTGTCGCGGTCGAACTTGGCGTGTGATTTGATGATCCGATCGAGATCGAAGTGCTCAATCAAGAACGCGCGATCGAACTTCTCAACATCGTTGCCCGGCGACCAACCCAGCAAAGCGAGGTAGTTGACCAGCACTTGGGGCAAGTACCCGGCTCGACGAAAATCATCAACGTCAATCTCAGGCAGTACGAGGTTCAGCGCGTCCGCCAGCGCTACCGTATCATCGAGGTCGAGCTGATGGTCTTTGCTCTGGCTCCACCATTGCCACGTCTCATCTGAGATCGTCGGGGTCGGCGACGATTGAATGTTCTCTTCGCGGACCGCTGAACGGAGCGCCTTGTCCTTATCGCGCTTGGACATCTTCGAGCCATCGGGATTGAAGATGAGTGAGAGATGCGCGAACACAGGCCGACGAAAGCCAAGCGCATCTTGAAGCAGCACGTGCTTGGCCGTGTTGTTCAGATGCTCCTGCCCTCGAATGACGTGAGTGATGTCCATGAGTTCATCGTCAACGACCACCGCAAAGTGATACGTTGGATAGCCGTCGGCTTTGAGGATGACGAAATCATCCATCTCCTTCGGATCGACCGTGACCTCGCCGCGCACCTCGTCGCGCACAAGAATCGGCTCGTCGTTCGGCAGCTTGAAGCGAACAACATAAGGACGCCCTTCGTCCAGATACGCTTGGATCGTCGCCTGATCGAGCTTCAGCGCCGACCGATCGTAGCGATAGTTGTGCTTCTGACGCTTTGCATCGTTGCGCGCCGCGTCCAAGTCCTGCGGCGTCTCAAAAGCGCGATAGGCCTTGCCTTCATCGAGAAGTTGGTCAATGTACTTGTGATAGATATCCAGTCGTTTGGAGCAGAAGTACGGGCCGAAGTCACCGCCGCCTATGCCATCGAACTCCGGCCCTTCGTCCCAGTCGATGCCAAGCCACCGTAGATCATGCATCAGCGCCTGGCAGGCGGCGTCCGATGATCGCTTTTGGTCTGTGTCTTCGATACGGAGAATGAACGATCCGCCATGAGCCTTGGCGTACGCCCAACAAAACAGGGCCGTACGGGCGCCCCCGACGTGGAGCGGGCCCGACGGGCTGGGCGCGAATCGCGTACGAACGATCGTCGGATTGGTCTGACTCATCAGGCCGAAAGGGTATCGTCCCCGCGCAGGGAAGTCGACGCGGGTTGCGATCGGCGTCCGTCCTTACGAGGGATCGGAAGCGTGCTTCGAGTCAGTTGACCGCCTGCGGCGGAAGCGTGCGACGAGAAGACGAGCCGGTCCGGAGAGGGCGTAGGCTGTGAATGCGGCCGCCAGTGTGATCTGCAAGAACCACACAAGCAAAGCCAAGCAAACGATCAGTCGAGCCGCATAGGCGAAGCTGCGCCGTCCGCGTACGAACCGGTTGGTGACGTGCACGTAGGGGATGTTCGAGACCATCACGACGCCGCAGATGAGCATGATGACGGGGATGCCCAGCGCTGCGCCGCGAGCGAATGCCTGCGGGAGGTCATCGCCAGACGTTGGTATCAGCAAATGTTGATGTAGTGCGATAAGACCAGCCACAGCCCCGGCCGCCCCGGGTGTGGGCAGCCCGTGGAATTGCTTAGTGTGCCCCCGGTTGTTCGTTGTGATCTCAAGGTTGAACCGGGCCAGGCGCATCGCCGCGCAACACACGTACACTGCTGCGGCCGCCCAGATGATCTTCCCCAGGACGTTGTCCGCCCCGGGTCCGATGATGAGTCCGCCGTCCGCGGTTTCGAGACTCACGAGGCGCAAGGTCAGGAACGCCGGCGCCACGCCGAACGTCACCATGTCCGCCAGCGAGTCGATCTGCGCGCCGAGATCGGATTGGACGTGAGCGAGCCGGGCGATCGAGCCGTCGATGGCGTCGAACAGCATGCCGACGAAGATCAGGATCGCGGCCACTTCAAGCGGTGTCCAGTGCACAATCAAAAGTGTGTTGGGGTCCTTGAGCGAATAGTGCATCGCGGCGAACCCAGCGACGAGATTGCCCAACGTACACAGTGTCGGCACGACGGAGACCGGTGGCAGGTGACGGACGCCGGTACGGCGAGCGGTCCGCGGCTCAGCCTCGCGGCTCACAGGTTCATCTGGGGGCGGCGTTTGGTTGCTCATGTTTGGTTGCTCATGGTCGATGTCCGTCGCTGGCCGCGCCAACGGTATCAGGTGGGAACGCGGCGGGGGGAAACTTGGGGACGAACACGAGCATGCGGCGCTTCGGCGGGCGGGCGCCGGTGCGAAGCAGCAGCTCGCCGAAAGTGGGGGGGGCGTCGGCTTTGGGGCCGACCTGCTCCGGGGCGGGCACTTGCCCATTCGATTCGGCGGCCACCGGCTCTGCCCTCGCCACGTGCTGATCCGCCGGCCCGAACGACCAATCAATACTCGGCGATTCGAACAGCAGCGCGTATCCGAATCCTGCTTGGAGCTGAATCTGAAACGCGAAGGAGTGAAAGACCTCGCCTGTGACTCGGCGGTCAGTAACGAATCGGCGAAACCGATCCGGCTGCGGCTGATCGAACTGCCCCAGAAGTTGCAACTGAAGTCTCGGCCCGTCTTCCATGGGAACGGTCCAGCTTCGAAACATCAAACGGAATGTGCCGCTCTCAAATCGACGTACAAGACCATCCACAGCCACGGCCATTCCGGCCGGCCCGATCGGATACCGCACCAGTTCGCGCCATTGGTAAATCTGACCGTGCCAGGTGATCGCATCCACCGATGCGCCGCCGAGCGAAGCCAATAGCGATTCCAAGTCGCTCGCCCGAATCCTGACCAATCGCAATCCGTTGCGACGAAGCGATGCGTCGGCTGAGGGGTCGACAAGGGCGGGCTGTGCGAAACTCGCGATTGCATCCGCGATGTGGGGACCGCGATCGATAATAACCCAAGTCCGCACCTCCAACCCATTGTCCGAACTGAGCAATCGGCGGGCACTCGGGGTGACGCGCAAGGATGACGCTCCGTCGCTCGTCGCGGACGGCCCCGCCGCCGGAACGACCGGCTCACAGGCAGTCAGTAAACCCGCCGCGATCAGCAGCAGTAGGCCCGCCGTCTCACGCACCATCGGCCTCAAAGCCGTTGATGCAGTCGATCAACGACCGCAGGAGCCCATAGTCACGCCGCGTATGGTGCAGCGCCAACCGTGGCAATTCGAGGTGATCGTCTTCGGAATCCAATGGACCGCACTGCACGATTCGCCCGGAACGCAGCAATATGCCGTATTGCTCGTTTAGGAGTTCGAGTTGAGCATCGTTCAGGGGACGCAACAAGCGAAGGACGAGCTGCTCGCCGACATACCGGCTCGAGTGATACACGCGGTAGAACCTCAGCACGTGCTCGGCTGCCTCCTCGACCGAGGGCGCGATGTAGTAGATGGCGGTGTCCTCGGCATTGATCATCCCGTTGGCGAGCAGGTTCTTGCGAAGGTAGGTGTCCCAGTAGTTCCAGTACTCGCTGCCTTGGGCCTCCACCAGGACGATGGGAACAATGTTGGACTTGCCCGTTTGCACCAGCGTCAATGCCTCGAACGTCTCGTCCTGGGTGCCGAAGCCGCCCGGGAAGATCGCGATGGCGTCGGCATGACTGAGGAACATCAACTTGCGGGTGAAGAAGTACCGAAAGTTGATAAGTTTTGGATCGCCTTCGATGACTTCGTTGGCGGTGGTCTCGAAGGGCAGGCGGATGGAGAGACCGAAACTCGCTTCGCGGCGGTGGCCTTCGTGCCCGGCCTTCATGATCCCATCCCCGGCCCCGGTGATGGACATCCAACCGCGGCGGGCGATGGCCGCGCTGAAGCGCCTCGCGGCGAGGTAGTTGGGGTGATCCTCGGGCGTTCGGGCTGAGCCGAAGATCGCAATTTTCCGCGTGCCCTGGTAGTGATTGAAGACGCGGTAGGCGTAGCGCATCTCTTTCAGTGCGCGGTTCAGCAGCTTGAGCTGGCCGATGTCGTGCTGATCCGGGATGAGCTTGAGGCTCGTCTGTATCAGTTCGGCAATCATGCGACCGGCGAACGAGGACGGATCGCCACCCATCGAGTCGATGAGTCCGTCAATCGCGCTGAGCGTCGCTTCATCTTTTACGGACGCGCGAGTCATCGCCATGCAATCCTTCCTGACGGTTTGATGTACTCGATGACACCCCCGCAGCGCTCAGTCAGCCTGGCTGACCTGGTCCAAGTCCTGCGGCCATGGGCTTGGAGCGGGCCTCGTTGCGGAACTGACAGCCGGCAGCGGCACGATCGTCACTTTCGGATCACTGAGTGTACCCGTGACGACGATGGCCAGGAGGCGGTCGCTGATTTGGGCCACCACGTCCCGGACCAGTCCGAGGGTGCCGCGGGTCTTAAACCGCAGGTCCAATTCAAGGCTGTTGAAGTCCATTTCGCCTTCGCCCAGCAACTGTAGCGTCGGGCACTCCAGCGAAAGCCGGTCGAAGACCACGCGATCGCCGGTGATGTAGAACGCCACATCCGCGAAATCGAGGCTGCCGCTGATCGGCGGCATGAGCTCCAGGAGCTGCAACAGGCGCAGGGCCAGGGGCAGGTTGGCGATCTGTCCGTCGATCACGCGCGCGGCCCCTCGACCGCGGCGGCTGAGCGGCTTGTTGCGGTCGCCCGCCAGGCTCAACGATCCAAACACTTTGCCTTTGGGCCCGTTGCCGTTTTGGGACTGGCCCGGCTGATCTGCCTGGGCGCGAGTAATATCCTCCAGATCGATACCGGCGATATCGAGTGACAGGGTGTAGTCACTCGCCGGGGCAAGCCCGATCGTCGCGTGGGCGGTCACCACACCGCGGCACAGGTCAGCGCGCAGCTCATCGACGATAAGGCGCTTCCCGTCATCGCTGAGCATAATGTGCGCCTCGGCGTTGGTGAGCACTCGCCCGAGCGCTTTCGCCGTCGCGGCCGTCGCACGAATGTCGAGCTTCGGATTCGCGTCGGGCGCGGTGTCGATGAACAGATCGAGCGTGCCATCCACTTCGGAGAAATCCACCCCGGCATGGAAGGAAACCTGTTTCAGGTCGAGCCGACCGGCGAAGGTTGTATGCCATCGAGTGGAATCTGGCGTGTCTTGCACCTGCTTGAGCGTCAACCGGCCTCGCTCCAGCCGAACGGGTTGATTGGCGCTGACGGCCAAGGCGTCAATGGTCGAGCGGACCTTCCGCGGGAGGAACGCCCGAAGCTGGGGGCCGTCGATCCGCCCGGCGTAGGCCAGCTCAAGGTCAGCCTCGAGCAGCTCGGCCAGGTCGAACGACCCGGTGATCCGAAAAGTCCCCTCTGCGTGGCGGCCGGCGATATTGCGAAGGAGAACCTTGTCCGGCCTGAAGATGATTTCGGATTCTTCTTCGAGCTCGAGCGTGATCGGGACGTCGTCGAGCCGGAATGCAATCGTGTGCGGCTGTATCTTGCACAAGAAGCTCGCCGGTCGATCGCCGACGGGTGAGTGGTATGTGAACTGGGCGTCGAACGATCCGGAAGGCTGAAACCGGGCGTACCGCTGCGCCTCCGCCTTCGCCCCGATGAGCGTCATGACCTCGGTAATGAGTGGTGAGGCAAGGTTCCCGCCGGACCATGTGCCGTCCAATTGAAGGGTCTGGGTTTCCTCGGCGAGGCCGTAGGAGCCGTTGAGGACGAGCAGTCCATCATCGCCGTGGTGGCTGTGCACCCGAAGCGCGAGGTCCTGGAACACGACCTGCGAGCCTTGCAGGGCCAGGCTTCCGCGCTCGCGGACAAGCTGCACGGCCTGGCCGTCGATCTGGATTTCGAGCGCCTGGGGCCAGATCAGGAGTTCGGCCGGTTCCGGCTTTCCGTCCACGGCGCGGTAGTGCAGTTCGGCGTCGTAGGTGCCGCGCGGTTGATAGCGATCCCACAGGGCCGCGGCCCGGTGGTCCCCCTCGCCCGGGGCCAGGTTCACGATGTACTTCTCAACGGCAAGATCATCGAATCGAACCGTGACGTCGGTGGCGTTGGAATCATCGCCCAGGCCGATGAAGCCGCTGACCGTGACCCGGCCGTCGCCGCGTCTGCCCTTGACGTCGGTCAACTCGACCCGGGAAGGTGTGACTCGAAAGAGTCCCTCGACCGAGTCCAGAGAGAATCCGCGCGGCCACAACAGGCCGAGGTCGCGCATGATGCTCAGCAGCTCGTCCGTCGGCGCGGCTGAGCCCTGTGACAATTTGACTGCGAAATCAAAGACGATGCGATCATCAGCGTCGGTCGAGACCGTCCCGGTGTAATTCAGCAGACCCTTCAGTCCGATCGCGCTGAGGATCCGGGCCGCTTGAGCCTGCCTCGGATCGTCTCGGTCCGTCGCGCCGCCGGTTCCCGCCTCACGGCGCTGTAGCGGCGGGACGGCCGCAAAGAGGGCATCGTTCAGTTCATCGCCGAGAATGGAAATTTGCAGGTCCGGGGCGGCATGCTTCGATCCGTCGTCGCGGCGCAGCTTGATGTCCCCCTTCGCCGTGCCCGTACCCATGCCGGGCGTGGATATCGCAAGTCCCTCACCGAGCGAGATGCGATCGCCCTGCACGGCGATGATGCCCCCGTGAACATGAATCGGATACGGAAACCGATCGTAAAGCACGTCAGCGGACTGTACGGTGACGGTTCCCGTGATGGTGGTGGGCTGATCCAGACCGAACGGCCGCTCGATCGCGAGGTCGAGGTCGACGCGGCCGCCGAGCTCGAACGGGCCGGCTTCGATGAGCGTCTCCAAGCGTGCGATCATCCGTGACCATGCCTGGCGGTCGGCCTGAGATTCATCCGTCAGCACCTCGGGTTGTTGCTGCGCGAGCGCCGCCTTGGCCGCATCGAGATCATGACGGGCTTGTTCGATTGCCGCGTCGTCCATCAGAAGCCCGGCACTTCGGAGTCTCTGGAACGTCGGACGATGCAGCAGCGAATCAAACGTCGCACGCTCGCCTGGGCCCAAGGCCTGGCGGAACCGATCATCGAGCGGGAGGTCGTGGGCAATGAGCGTGAGCGACACCGCCGCGTCCTTGCCGGGCGGCGCGATCGTCCCGGAAATGCGCACCGGGGCGTCGTTCGAGCCCTTCCCCGTCAAGTAGTGAACCGTCACCTTCTCGCTGTCGAACTGCACATACCCGTCCACGCCCTCAAGCGGATACGGGAACTTGTTGAAGGCGCCCGAAGCGTCACTGATGTAGGCCTGCCCCTTGGTCAGGATCGGACTTGGCTGCGGCTGCCCGTCATCGTCCAGCACCGGGGGGGCCCGGCTGATGTCAACCTCCGTGCTCAGTGACCACCCTCTCAAATTGAACTTCTCTAGCAAGTAAGCGAGCTGTCGTGGAAGCTCCACGCCCGGCCCTGTCGCGTCGTCGGCGACCTTCGGCAAGCTGAAATCGTCCGTTCGGATGCTCATCACAAACGGCGCCGAATTGAGCACCTCATCCAGCCACTGCTCCTTCTTCTCCCAGTCAAGCGACGGCAACTGCTCGATCGTCAGGTTCACGAGATACGGCACACCGATGATCTGCGTTTGCCCGTCGGCGCCCCCGACCTCTCCCTGGAGGTTGATCAGCGTGAGTCGATCGCCTTGAAGCTTGATCGTCCCGCCGCTGACCCGCATCCTCGGCTGGGCCGTTACTTGCTCGACGCGTCCATCGCGGTAGCACGCCCAAAAGTCTTCGGGACCGATCGGGATCGTCAGCGCCACTTCGTCAACGTGTAGTTCGACGGTGAAGGGGCCCTCACTTGTGCGCTCAACTGTGGCGTAGGCGACGCGCCCCTGGAGGTCCATTCGCTCCCACCAGATCCGCGCCATCTGCGGGCACATGGCCAGGGCGCGTTCGTCCAGAGCCAAGCCGTCGACCCGGGCGTGAACCGCCAGCGTCTGAACGTTCCATTGGCCCTTGATGAACACACCATCTTCGCCCAGCGAGACACCGTTTTCGTCGAGTTCGCCGAGCTCAAAGGTGTACGTCCCCCCGCCGTCGGGGCTAGGGTGCATGTATCCGGCCACGCGACGCCGTCCCTGCTCTGTGTAAGCGTCCCGAACGTGCATGCCCAACTCGATCACCGCGCTGTTGATCCGAACGCTTGGCAACATCTCCGGCTTCTCGATCTCTTCGAGCGACCAGTCGGGCCGCAGCGCGTGGTAGTTGAACACGCCCGGCGCTTTGGCGTTTTCGCTCAACCGTAAGATCACGTCGTCCAGCGTGATGTCCTTGATCAACGCCTCGCCGCGCCACAAGCGGCCTTCGTCCAGCGCGACCTGGGCGCGCCCGATCTGTAGCACCCGTGCCGCCTTCCCGCCTGGGAACGGTGCTCGAAGCGTCATATCTTCAAACAGCAGGACGCCATCGCCGAGGTAACGTGCATGACCGATCTGGACGTCCCCGCCGAGCTTCGCTTCCAACTGAGGCGTCACCTGCTTGATGATGAACCACGATCGCGTGACGTACCACCACGATCCCCCGGCCAGCACCAGCCCCAGCGCGACTACAGCTGCGGCCACGCGCAGCAACAGCCGTCGCCATCGGCGAGGAGTGGGGGAGGATGATCGTGTGTCGTTTTCTGGCATTTGGGTCTACCGTGGACTGGACTCGGAAGCCGCCATTGTATTCCTATGATGCTGCTTCGATCCTCGGCTGCCGCAATCCCACCGCCTGGTCCAACCCGGCCGCGGCCGGACGAGCTGGAACGCCGAATTCAGACCGCCGCCATCGGCACAAAGGACCATTTTCATGCATGTCGCGGTTACGGGTGTCTCGGGATTTATCGGCTCGACCATCGCTCGGCATCTGTCTGAGGCAGGACATACCGTCACGGGCCTGGTACGCGCCACCAGCCGTACAGACCACATCGAGGCGGTGACCGAGCGCCTGGTGGTCGCAGATCAGGGTGATGATCGGGTCTGGCCCAAGCTCCTGGACGGGGCTGATTGCGTCATCCACAACAGCGTGGATTGGCAGCCGCTCAAGCCGCCGGCCGACCTGAACCGTCACCTGCAGTCCAACCTCATCGGGTCGATACGGCTGCTGGACGCCGCCGCCCCGAGACCCTTCGTCTTTATCAGCACGATTGCCGTGCACCACGATATTCGACCGCGCTGGAACGGCCGGGTTGATGAAGATCATCCGCTGCGGCCGGCCAGTATCTATGGCGCGTACAAGGCCGCGGTCGAGGCGCACTTGTGGGATGCGCACTTTCGACTCGGCCAGTGCACCTGCGCCATCCGGCCTTGCGGTGTATACGGCATCGACCCCCGGCTCGAACGGTCCGTCGGCTACCCGATCGTTCGGCAGATCAAGCGCGGTAAACCCTTTGCCCGCATGGGCGGCGGGAAGTTCGTGCATGTCGATGATGTTGCCGCGGCAGTTCTTGCGACCCTTGGCAACGAGGACGCCGCGGGTCGAGCGTTCAACCTTGCCGATTGCTACGCGCGGTGGGCCGACTGGGCCCAAATGACAGCCGAGCTGCTGGGCGTCGAGGCCGATATCGATTTCTCCAGCCCATCACAACCGAAGAACGTGTTTGCCAAAGACGCCGCTCAGTCACTGGGCATATCGCTTGACCGCGGACATGAAGGCATCCGCCGGCACCTGCGCGACCTCATCGACCGCATGGCATGAGAAAAAGGGGTCGGGAGTCGTTTCTCAAAAACCGTGTTTATTGCCATTTCAGCCGTGATTTGGCGAAAAGACTCCCGACCCCTTTTTCCCTCTTCTGATGTGGTAGGACAGGAAAAATGGGACATTTTGGTTTTCTGAAAAAGTAAAATGTCCCCTATTCGTAGCCTCAGCTTGAGCGTCGGGCCTACCCGGGGCGAGCCACGGTCAGATTACAGCTGGCCACGGGGATGTCGCCGAGGCGCAGGCCCACCAGTTGCACGCCCTCGGTCACCCTGAAGATTAGGATCAACTTCCGCCCGCCGCTTGGGGAGAGCTGCGGCAGTTCGGCGACGGTACGAATGGGCTGCCTGGGCGTAAGCGATAGATCCACCGAATCGCCCCGGTCGTAGATATAGCCGATCGCCCGGTAGGTTCGACCCAGGCTGTCCACAAGCATCGGGGCTGCGTTGTCTCCGGCCTGCTGCCGTAGCCCCGGGTTGAAGATATCACTGGCGCTGCCGCGCCTGACCGTCAGTTGAACGATCTTTGTGCCCTCCGACTCGACGATCCCCTTGAGGCGCAACGCGCGAGCCGGACGCGTGCCGCCGGGCTTGAACTCTCCGTAGCCGTCGGTGATAAAGCCTTTGCTGTTGACCTTGATCGTTCCCGGAAGCTGGTTCTTGCTGGCGCTGATGGGTCGGATCGAATAGGTGATCTGAATGTCGATCCCCGTCGTAAGCTGCCCGCCACCGACGAAACTCACCGGCGTGGCACTCGAAACTTGTACTGATCCGGACGAGCCGAGCCGCTGCTCATACTCCGGGCCGCTTACAACCTCAAGTCGCGGTAGGCTGAACCGTACGCCTTTGATCTGAATGAAGGCGGGAACGCGCGTCTGGGCGTTCGGCCAGGGGGGCCAGGGGAAATCAAACTCCATGATCGCCGTTTCCTGTCCGGGAACGGTCGTCGCGTAATTGGTGCTATCATCGAATGGGTACACCGCGGTGCTGCCGTCCTTCGTCGGCTGCGACCACGTTTGGGGGTGCGCGACATAAGGCCGGCTCTGATCGTGGGCCTCGGAAACCAGCCGCACCTGGGCCGAGGAGAGCGTCAACTGCATTCCGAAGTCCCGCGCCTCGGCGGCGAACTTCACGCGAACGGCGCATCGGTCCAGGTCAGGGCAAATTGTCACGCCCTGGATCGTGGCGGCGTCGGGGGGGATCGTCACTTGTCCCATGCCGCCTAAATAGCTGTCGCGAAACTCCGATCCGCTTACCTTATAAAGATCAGGGTAGTTATGGCGAAGCGGCTGGCCGGTGCTCAGCGACGTGACGCTCAGCCAACTGTAGAACTCGCTGGTCCACTGATGCACCGGCAGCCACAGCGACGGCCCGACATGGGTGATCTTTCCCAGTTGGTCCGGATCGCGCACCGTTCCCGTGTAGCCGAAGATCTCTCGCTCCGATTGGATGAACCCGGTCCCTATAAGGACCATCCCCATCGTCAGCACACCGGAGGCCAGCCCGATGGGGAACCCGAACGTCAGGTTGGCCCAATGGGGCAGGTCAACATTGGCGGGCACCAGCTTGTTGGTGGCCAACCTCAGGATGAACAACGGCACCACGAACAGCCCGATGAGGCTCACACCCCAGGCGAAGTTGTCGAAAGATGAGCCGCGCAACAGGAAGCCAACCGTCACCGGCTCCCAGAAGGCGAAGGCAATCGCGCCGGCGACGATCACACAAAGCAGGTGCAGGAGGGCGCTGAACACCCCCTGGGTGGCCCACCAGTAGCCGATCAGTCCGACCAAACCGAGGATGAGGAAGTTAAAGGTGGTGATCATGGCAGGTACCCAATCAAAAGGAGAGGCAAGGGGCGTACTTCCGAAGCCCGCTAGGTGGCCGGTGCGGGGTCCACTTGCGGCTGTGGCGCGCGACTGGAGCTGCCGGGGGCGTCGCTACGGGCCGGCGCCGTGACTCGGATCACTTCTTCGATCGACGTCTCGCCGCTGATGACTTTGCTCAGCGCCGCTTCCTGGAGGTAGATCATCTTGTTCCGTCGGGCGTGCGACAGAGCGCCCTTGAGGTCACCGGCCGTGAGATAGCGCTTCACCTCATCGTCCACGATCAAGACCTCGAACACGCCCGTCTGTCCCAAGTAACCCGTCCCCCCACAGACCGGACACGTCTCGATCTTGTTCTTCAACTGTACCTTTCCCCCGGCCCGATACAGTTGGCTGACCTTCTTCGCCGGCAGGTTCATCTTCTGCAACTGCTCGGCCGTCGGCTGGTAGGCCTGGCGGCAGTTGGCGCACAACGTCCTCAGGAGCCGTTGATTGGTCACCGCCCGCAATGACGCCGCCGCCGTCTTCAGATCACCAACCAACTTCACCCAGGCAACGACCTGTTCAGTGATGCTGCCGGCCCGTTGCGGAACGTATAGCAGCGGACCCTGCATGTTCGGTTCGGCAACCACCACCGCCGTCTCCCGGTCCGCGATCTGAGCGGTCAGTACGATGTCCGGGTCGCGGCGGAGCATCGACTGCAGGTTGGTGGCGTAATCGACGTCGGGATTGCTCGGGTCGAACTGCACATGATCGACCCCGTCGATTCGCGCGAGTATCTCATATTCCAGCGTCTTGATGTTCGACGTATAGGCATCGTGCCGAGCTACGAAGGCGTACGTGGACGTGGTGAGCCCGTGGCTCCTCGGCGCGCCGATCAACACCACCCCGTGACGGTTGTGTGCCGGTTCGAAGGTGCGTAGGCCTTCCAGCTGCGCCCGCAGCAGTCCCAGTCCGTCGAACGGTTTGCGCAGCTTCGTGGCTCGGTTGAATTGAAGCGTCAGGAGCTGCGCGCTGGACGATCCCTGCGTGGTGATGGAGAGGCTGACTTCTCCCTCGGCCCCGAGCATGCCGAACTCGCCCGCCTGGCGGCGCCGGCGATCTTCGACGTTCAGCCCGGCCATCTCCTTGAAGTAATCGATGACCCGAAGCCCTGACTCGGCCTGCACAGGGTCTCGCTTGAACCGGACCCCGTCCACGGTTTGGCTGACGACGGCGCCGCTGGAGCCGATCTCCAACCGAACTTCCGTGGCTCGGGCCGACAGCGCCGGGCCGATCAGGTCCTCGGCCAGCATGTGCACGAGAAACTGCGGGTCGGTCTTCAGCGGAACGTCTCGTTCCTGGCCCTGGTGATCGACGAATCGAACCAACGCGCCCTCGGACGCGCGCGATTGGCGGCGCGTGTGCAGTTTCGCCGAGAGACCCTCGCCGGTCAACGCGAACCGCTGCTCCTCCGGCACCGCCTGGTTGCGAATCTGCTTATACGCAAAGAGCGGCGCGAGAAGGATGACGATCCCGATCGGCCACGTGATCCAGAACGTCAGCGGGATCAGCAGCATCGCCGCCAGCGCAAGCACGCCGGCGCCCAGATAGATGCCGTTCCACATCCGGTGATTCAAGTGAAAGTACCGTGCATCCTTCTCCAGCCTCGACGAGATCAGCCACGCCCAGGGCACAAAGACCACGAAGATCAGCAGCGGCTTGTAAAAGCTCACGAGCTGGACGGATTCGGCCGCAAGTAATGAGTGGACGTTCATCAATTCGGGGTTCTTCCCTTTTTAGGAGATGCCCTTGAGCCGCATCTTCAGCCGATCAGGCTTCGGCGTCGCCTGTAGGGCGACCGGAGTATGAATGTATTCGCGTTCCACCAAGTCCACAAGCGAGCGTGTGAAGTCGATCATGCCCTTGGCCCACGGGTATCAATTCGCCGTTTGGCCGCTGTTGTTCCGCTTTTTGACCGATCAGCCCGGCTGCCGCGGATCGATCAGCCCCTCAAGCCCGCCTCGCCACACGTCGAGCCGGCCGTCCTCACTTCGCCGCCAACGGTTGGACACGAATCCCGTTTGGCCACATCGGCCAGCCTATCACAACCCCCCGGGCGAAGGAATCCCCTTCACCGGCGGAAACGACCGGCCCGACGTGCCCAAGTTGACATCCGCCGGCCGCCCGGGCATCATTGGTCAATGGAGCCCAAGATCATCCTTGACGGCATCACCTTCGATGATGTCCTGCTGATACCCGATTACAGCGAAATTACGCCCGATCAGGCTGACACCTCCACGCGCCTGACCCGCAACATCCAACTCCAGACGCCCCTCGTCTCGGCCCCCATGGACACGGTGACGGAGTCCGCCCTGGCCATCGCCTTGGCCCAGGAAGGCGGCATCGGCACCATCCACCGCAACATGCCGCCCTCTGACCAAGCCCGCGAGGTCGCCAAGGTCAAACGCTCCGAAAACGGCGTCATCAACGACCCCATCACCCTCAGCCCCGATGACACCATCGCCCATACCCTGAAGCTCATGGACGAGCAGAACGTCTCCGGCTTCCCCGTCACCGCCCAAGGCGCCAGCCATGGGCCCGTGGTCGGAATCCTCACCCGCCGCGACATGAAGTTCTTTGACGGGGCGACCGTCAGCCAGGTAGGCGAGGTGATGACCAAGACCAACCTCGTCACCGCCCCGCCCGATACCACCCTCGAGGCCGCGGAGTCCATTCTCAACGAGGCTCGCGTCGAGAAGCTCCTGCTCGTGCAGAAGGATGGTTCGCTGGCCGGCCTCATCACCATGCGCGATATCGACAATCTGCGCAAGCATCCCAGCGCCTGCCGCGACGGCCGAGGCCGACTCCGCGTCGGCGCTGCGGTTGGTATCGCCCAGTACGATCGGGTTGAAGCGCTGGTTGGCGCCGATGTGGATGTGATCGTCGTCGACACCGCCCACGGACATTCTGCGAACGTCATCAAGACGATCCGAACCATCCGCAAGCGATATGATCTGGATATCGTTGCCGGCAACATTGCGACCGCAGAGGCCGCGACCGATCTCATCGCCGCCGGCGTCGATGCGATCAAGGTCGGCATCGGCCCCGGTTCGATCTGCACCACGCGCGTCGTGACCGGCGTGGGCGTGCCCCAGCTCAGTGCGATTATGAATGTTCTGGACGTGGCCAACGACGCAGGCGTGCCGATCATTGCCGACGGAGGCGTCCGTCATTCCGGCGATATCGCCAAGGCCATCGCCGCCGGCGCTAACAGTGTCATGCTCGGCTCACTGTTCGCCGGGATGGATGAAAGTCCGGGCGAGCTGATCCTGCATCACGGCCGGCGCTACAAAAGCTATCGCGGCATGGGAAGCGAAGGCGCGATGGGGGCAGGTTCCGCTGATCGGTACGGCCAAACCGCCGAGTCCGGCAAGTTCGTGCCGGAGGGCGTTGAAGGTCGCGTGCCGTACCGAGGGCCGCTTGACGAGTTTGTCTATCAAATGGTGGGGGGCTTACGAGCCGCGATGGGGTACTGCGGCTGTCGAACGATCGACGAGATGCGCGAGCACGCACGATTCGTTCGCGTCTCCGGGGCCACGCTCATCGAATCGCACCCGCACGACATTCAGATCACCAAGGAATCGCCCAACTATTCCGCGCACTTCCCGCAAGAGTGATGAGGCCTCTTTCGGAACGTCTCACAAACGCTCAATCGCGCGCTCTTTAATAGCCGTGGGTGTATACCCGCGGGTCGTACGTTGTGAAACAATCCCGTAGCTCAGCAGACCTACCGCTCCGCCTTCTCCGCCGGCAGATACGTCAGCACCATCAGCAGCGCGTCAACCAGGTCCTGCTCCTTTTGCACCTTCCCATAGAAGTTTGCGTGACGCTCGGGGAAGCTGACGAACAGTTGCCGGTCCTTCATCATCGACAATTCGACCGGCTGGCCGTGCCACGTTTGCTGCTTTGCCCAAAGCAGTTTGTCCGCCTGGTAC
>JADFNO010000214.1 GCA_022563315.1 Planctomycetota bacterium
CGGGAGGACGTCGATCCGGCCGGACTATTCGGCTTGACGTTCACACTTAGTTTCTAATTCGGGGCGACGATCCGTCACGGCTGACTAGCGCCGCCCGGCCCAAGCGGCGTCTGCCCACCGCGCGGCGGGACCGGTTCCAGCGGAACGTCCGCCCACGATGAGATATCAACCGCGACCCGCCCCGGATCCAACTGCCAGGGAACGGTGGTGTTGGGACCAGCCTCGACGGCATCGCTGTCGCCATGCGTTCGCACGAACCCGAGTTCGACGCGGCCTACCGTGCGCCCCGCCATCCAGCGCTCCGGCATGACAAGCCGGCAGTACCAGCGGTCGCTATACGAGCGACGATGCAGTTGCAGCGTCCCGTCGTTGCTCCCGACAAAGAGCCGCCGCCAGCCCAACTCCGGCACCGTGAGGACGACCGTCGGTCCTCCGTCGGGCTTTTCCGGGCCGATCAGGAGCGTGACCGCCTCGATGCCGCGGGTGTCGCGAAAATCCGCACACGCGGCCAGGTCCGCTTCCGAGGCCGGGGGCGTCGGCCGACGACATTCCAAAAAGATCTCCCATCGACGGTTGAGTCGGCGCAGTTGAACGAGCGTTGAGCGATCAGGCGGCACCGCGAGCTGCTGATGGGTCTGGGCCTCGGCCAGGGTCAATGGGGCTCGAAGCGGCGCAAAGAGTACGCCGGGCGGTCTTGCAATCAACGCACCCCGTCGCGATGTGATTTCGATCGCACGACCGTTGATTTCAACGAGCAAAGTCTCGTGAATCGACTCGGGCGTGTTCAGCGGCGTACGGCGGGTTGGTTCGGGCGGCGGCGAGATCGGACGATCGACGTGGACGCGGGTGAGCGCCGCGGGCTCCAGCCGAGTCGCCACCGGCGGTTGATCGGCGCCTATCCAGCTGAACCGTGCCACGACCGGCTCGAATGTGGGATTGGTGATCGCCACCGTCACCCGATCACGATCGGCGCCTTGGGGCCAGACGAGTCGCAGGTCCGTGGCGTCGGCCCACGCCAGTGCCGATTGCATCACTCGCCGGTCACTGCTTCTGAAGTCCAGCAGCAACCAGAGGAGGCTGTTCAGCGCAGTGGGGTCAGCGACCCAGACGGCGAACGATTGGTCGTGGTCGCGGCAGGTTTGGGTGAGCAGATCGCGACACGCATTGGCGACACCCGGGCTGAGCGATCCCAGGCGGCTCAGCCCAAGTTGCCACAGATCAGCGTAGTGCTGGGCCACCATTGATCCGATTTCGCCGTACTCAAGCGGGGAAGGCGCGGACATATCCAAGCGGTGTGCCAGCATCACCCACCGCCAATATTCAAACGGCGAGCGTGGGTCGGGTCGATCGGCCGCCTCGGCCAGCGCCAGAGCGCCGCGATGGGTTGAAGTCGCGCCCATGAACCCAGTGGGCGCCGGCGGATCATGCCATCGCGGCCGAAGCCTCTGCCCGCGCAGGCGAACCACCCCTTGACCATCCGATGGCATGTGGGCGAGCAAGTAGGGAGCGCCGCCTTCACCGGCTGATGTGTCGTCGGTCGGCTGGATCCGCCGCACGCCGAGCCGTCGCGGATCCTCCGTCCAGTGCCGGCGCATGGGGACGGGAATCGGATGGACCCACACGACCTCGCCCTCGACGCGTCGCCGGTCGGCAAGTGTGAGCGTCAACCGCTCAGGCCAGCCGTCCCCGGGGCGCTGGGCGGTCAGCGGAACCATGAGCACACCGCCGCGGATGGCGATCGGCTCGATGACCGCAGAGCGAATTCCACGAACGGGATCGGCGGAAACGGCGGCGGTCGCCAAGAACAGGCATACGATCGTCGTGAACATCAGGTTTCTTCGACCCCATGTTCCCGGATATTTGTGCGGTGCGCGGCCGTTCATCCCTGGTACATCGTGCGCCGGTGGTTGATGAGGCAGCACGCATCGTCAATCGCCCGCTCCAGATCGTCATTGACGATGTGGGCGTCGTACACGCTGCTTCCTTGGGCGAACGCAATTTCCCGTTTGGCCTCGTCGAACCGCCGTTGGATGCTGGTTTCGTTCTCACGCCGGCGCTCGCGCAGACGTCGCAGGAGCTCGGCGTCGCTCGGCGGCATGATGAATAACGTCAATGCGTCGGGCATAGCCTGTTTCACCTGTCGAGCGCCCTGCACGTCGATATCGAGGATCACGAGCTTGCCCGCCGCGACTTGGCGGTCAACGGGCTCGCGCGGCGTGCCGTAGCGGTATTCGCCGTAGACCTGCGCCTGTTCCAGGAAGGCCCCTTCGTCGGCCAGTTGTTGAAACTCCAGGTCGGAGCGGAAACAATAATCCCGGCCATCCACCTCGCCTTCAGCCCGGGGGCGGGTGGTGGCGGAGACGCTGAACACGCCGCCGAGGCGACGCTCCAGGGCCCGGGTGATCGTGGTCTTGCCCACCCCCGAGGGCCCGGAGATGACCAGCAGCAATCCGCGGTTTTGGTCCGATGCCGACGCCATGAGGCCTAGTGTACGAAATTCGTCCGCGCCGATACCGGCTGGGCGATGGAGCTATCGCTGGGCCAGACAGCGGGACAGGACGGCCATTCGGACCGCCACGCCGTTGGCCACCTGGTCCAGGATGACGCTTCGCTCGGGATCGTCCGCCACCTCGGCATCAATCTCCAGGCCGCGATTGACGGGACCGGGGTGGAGGATCGGCGCATTAGGCTGGAGCCGGCTCGCCCGCGCTTGCGTCAGGCCGTACCGGGCCCGATAGTCGTCGGCAATCGCGCCCGGAGAGTGCCGCTCGAACTGCACCCGTAGCATCATGATCGCATCGACCTGGGGCAGGATTTCGTCGAGATCGTGGCCAACCGTGACCCGTCCGGGGCCGGCCGCGATCTGTTCAAACGTTCGCGGCACAAGGGTGGACGGCCCGACGAGCAGGACATCAGTCCCCAGCGTCGTCAATCCGTGAATAGCGGAGCGAGCAACGCGGCTGGCGGCGATGTCGCCGACGATGGCGATGCGATGATCGGTGAAGTCCCCCCACCGCTGCTGTAGCGTCAAGAGATCGATCAGACCTTGGGTGGGGTGTTCGTGCCGTCCATCGCCGGCGTTGATGACCGAACATTCGACGGCCTCGGCGATCATGGCGGGGACGCCGGCTTCACGGCTGCGGATCACCAGCGCATCCACGCCCATCGCCTCGATGGTGCGGGCGGTATCCAACAAGGTCTCACCCTTGCTCACGCTCGAGGCGCGCCCGGTCAGGTCGAGCGTGTCCGCTCCGAGTCGAATAGCGGCGAGGCTGAAGCTGTGACGAGTCCGCGTCGAGTCCTCGAAGAACAGATTTCCGATCACCCGCCCCGCCAATCGGTCCAGGGGGCTGATGCGGCCCGAGGCAGCCTCCCGGAGGCTTGTCGCCACCTCCAGCAACGTCAGAATCTCCCCCTGCGGCAGGCCCTCCAGGGCAAGGAGATGGCGGCGATCAGTAGCAGCAACCGGCATAACAGCCCATCGTAGCCGCCAGCCGGCCCCCGACCAGGCGGGAGACGTCGCGAACACGCTCTTCCGCTCGGCAGCGGATTTTCCCCGAACGCCAGGCTTGCGTTGCCCGGGAATTCAAGAGAGATTTAGGCTATTACATAAATTTAGTCGATATACTAAATTTAGTCACATGGCTTGCAACCACTAAATCCGGGCAGTATCGTGGGGTTCCCATGGCTAAGGCTGATCCTATATTTGCGAACCCGTTTCGTCCGGGGGCCGGGCATATTCCGCCCTACCTGGCTGGCCGCGAAATCGAGCGAGATGAGTTCGCTCGATTGCTTCGCCAAGACGTGATCCTGGAGAACATGATCCTCACGGGCCTGCGCGGCGTTGGGAAGACAGTCCTGCTTGAGACCTTCAAGCCGATCGCTCAGAGCGCTGGATGGTTGTGGGTTGGCGCGGACCTCTCCGAAGCGGCCACGATTAGCGAGGACGCTCTGGCGACGCGACTCATCACCGACTTGTCGATTGTGTCATCAGCTTTTTCAATGGACGTTGTCCGTGACCCACGCCTCTTGCAACGCGAATCCGTCACTGCCTCTCAGCCCCTGGACTATGTGACCCTCGCTGAACATTTCAATACAACGCCCGGACTTGTTTCTGACAAACTCAGGTCGGTGCTCGAACTCGTATGGAGCAACATCCCTCGCAACGGACAACGTGGAATCATCTTCGCCTACGACGAGGCCCAGAATCTCGCCGATCACTCCGCCAAAGACCAGTATCCGCTGTCACTCCTGCTCGAGACATTCCAGTCCATTCAGAAAAAAGACATTCCGTTCATGCTCGTCTTGACAGGGCTTCCGACCCTTTTTCCTAAATTGGTTGAGGCAAGAACCTACGCTGAACGCATGTTTCGCGTTGTCTTCTTAGAGCGATTAGCAGAGGCAGCGAGCAAGGAGGCTATTCTCAAGCCGATTACGGAAACGAATTGCCCTATTCGTTTCTCAGATGAATCTGTCGAAATCATCTGCAGGATTTCAGGCGGGTACCCCTATTTTATTCAGTTCATCTGCCGCGAAGTCTTCGACTTGTTCATCCAAAAGACGGAAGTCGGCAAGCCCCGCGTAGTACCAGTTGATGAGATTGTCAGAAAGCTCGATACGGATTTCTTCTCTGGTCGATGGGCACGCGCAACGGATCGGCAACGTCAGTTGTTGTGGGTGATTGCTCAGCTTCCGAATTGCGAATCAGAATTCACTGCTCAGGAAGTTGTTGAGAGATCGCGGCTCGCCGAATTCAAATCATTCAGCCCAAGCCACGTGAATCAAATGCTGGCCACGCTTTCCGAAGCAGGCTTGATCTACAAGAACAGGCGTGGGAAATACTCGTTCGCGGTGCCGCTGCTGAGTGGCTTCATCAACCGACAGGGGCCGCCCGCCTACTGATTCCTGTAAAAGTTACGTCCTATCGGCCCTTCATGCCGATGTCTCTTGGCATGAGACCACACGGCACACCCCAATATCTCCAACAGCGTCGGTTGCGGGCCATCGCCATGATTCAAGCCGGGCACGGCGCCACGGACGTGGCGCGCCGATTGAAGGTCGACCCACGCAGCGTCAGACGGTGGAAGGCGGACTATCGACGCCGCGGCGCGTCCGGCCTTGGCGCGCGTCCGGCATCCGGCCGACCGCCGAAGCTGAGCCACAAAGAGCGCCGGACGCTTGGCAAGCTTCT
>JADFNO010000050.1 GCA_022563315.1 Planctomycetota bacterium
AGGAGACATCCTGCTCGTTGCGCGATAGTCATGGTCACCGCATGAGGTACATCACGCGAGGTGAACCGAGATCGTTGACGAACGATCGAACCGCATCGGCGTCGAGAAGGTTTGCCGGCCGTGTCTGTTCGTGGGCCATCAGGGCATCGGCGAACGACGGAGGCTGGCGCAGGATCACCACGGTCGAGGCCCCGGCGCGCAGGCCGGCCGATTTCTCCGCCCGAACGATCGCGTCGTCGAGATACCCGATCCCGTCGATCAGGCCGTTGTCGACGGCGGCTTGGGCGGTAAAGATGGACCCGTCGGCCAGCGCGTCGATTTTGGTTGTATCGGTGATGGCAGTCTTTCGACCGTCTTGTACGCGCTGATTGAACGTGTCGTAGGCGGCGTCGAGCATGGTCAGAACCTTTTGGCGATCCTTGTCGGTCCAGCTTCGAAACAGATCGTTGGCAGTGCTCTTCTCGGGCGAGCCAGTGGCCACGAGCGTGACCGGCTCGATGCCGACTTTGTCCATCAAACCTTCGAACGTGAATATCTGGGCGATGACGCCGATGCTCCCGGTGATACAAGTAGGCTCGGCGACGATCTCATCTGCGCCGCAGGAGATGTAGTAGCCGCCGGACGCCGCGATGCCGCCGTAGCTGGCGATGATCGGAAGGCCGGCCTTTTTCAGCCGCTCGATCTCGTACCAGATCTGATCGGATGATGTGACGCCGCCGCCGGGAGAATCGACACGAAGAACGACGGCGTGGATGTCGGACTGTCGCAGCAGGTAGTCCACCGCGTTGTGAACGAACGCCGCCTGACCCGAGTCGATGATTCCCTCCACGGGGATGACCGCGACGGTGCTGCGGTTGCCGTCCCGGTAGAGCTCCTCCAGGATGACGGTCTGGATGTTGGAGAGGCTGAACATCATGATCAGGCCCACCGACAGGCCGACGACGAAGACCGCGGCGAACGCAAACAGGCCGAAGATGAACCACAGCGCCGTGGACAGGCCGCCGGGCTTGGCCACGACGTGTACGACTTGCGGCGCTGCGTGCGTCGGACCGGTTGGCGCCGGATGCTCGTTCGTTTGATTCATGGAGGATTCCTCAAAAAAAGGGGCGGTGGGAGTCGGAACGGGCTTGCCCCGGGGTCGGACGACCATCGGCGGCGGTTCACTATTCAGTTCGTATCGTAGCAGGGACCGGTTCGCGTTGAGGGCCGACGTGCTTCAGACGGCTCAGAGGGAGATCGGCGCGCCGTCCAGCTACACTAGCGGCGCCCATGGGCGATGAAACCTCCGAGCAATACCTGAAGCCGTACCGCGAGGCGATGAAGCAGTACGGGCCGGGGTTCGAGGCGACGCTGTGGAACAGTCGCGAAGCCCAGGTGCTGCGCTTCGATGTCATGATCGACCTGGCCCCGCTCGCTGAATGCGTCGTTCTTGATGCCGGCTGCGGACAGGGCGACTTCGCGGCGAGACTCATTGAGCGCGGGGTGGCGTTTACGCGGTACGTCGGGATCGACGCCATGGAAGGAATGATCGAGACGGCTCAAGCGCGCCAGCTTCAGAAGTGTGAGTTTCGGGTCGCCGACCTACTGAGTGTTCCTGCGGTTTTGGGAGATGTTGAGCCGGACTATGTTTGCATCTCAGGGACGTTGAATACGATGGATGAGGAGGCGGCTCGACGACTCGTGTCCGCAGCGTTCGAGGCGGCGGCCCAGGGCGTGATCTTCAACTTCCTCTCGGACCGGCCGCATCCGCGATTTGAGGGCAAAGACCTGACCCCGGCGAGGCGGTTCGACACCGTGCGCTGGCTCGACTGGTCGTTGGGCCGCAGCAGCCGCGTCAGCTTCACCCAGGCGTACTTGGACGGGCACGACGCGACGATCATGATTGAGCATGATGGGTGAGGCGAGGCCCGCTGGAGCGGGCATCGCCGGGCGTGGTTGATACAGATTGGTCTTGACCGTACTCTTGCGACTTATGGCGATTGTTGTTTTCGAGCACAGTGCGACGACCGGGGCACTTCGACTTGGAGCGACGCTGCGGGACTACGGCCACAAGCTGCGCGTCGTTGGGCTGAACGACGATGGTGCGATCCCTATGGACCTGGATGATGTGGACGGCGTTATCACGACCGGCGGGCCGCAGTCGGCCAACGACGACCGTCCCTGGGCTGAGCCGGAGATGAAGTTCCTCCAGGCCGCTCATGAAGCGGAACTGCCCATTGTCGGCATCTGTCTTGGCAACCAAGTGCTGGCCAAGGCCCTCGGTGGTGAGGTGGGGCCGATCAAGGGCGGGATCGAGCTCGGCTGGCACGAAGTGAGCCTCACCGATGCCGGGCGCGACGACATCATCCACGCCGGCCTCGCTTGGGAGTCGATGCAGTTTCATTGGCACCGCGAGCAGGTGACCAAGCCGCCCCCCGGTGCGCGGGTGCTGGCGAAATCCAAGCGGTGCAACGTGCAGGCTTGGGCGCTTGGTCTTCGCACCTACGCATTTCAATATCACCCCGAGGTGTATCCGGAGACGATCGACATCTGGGCCGAGGATGAACCCGAAGCGCTCGAGGAGGCTGGACTGCTGCTGGATAAACTCAACGAGCAGACGCGAGAACACTATCCAGCGTTTGAGCGGCTCACGGCTCGTTTGTTCGAGTCGATTGCCCTGCTGCTCATGCCCGCAGATCGGCGCATCACAGGCCTCGTCAAAGACCTGCACCACTAGCGAAAAAGGGACGGGAGTCTTTCTTGCCGCCTCATGCGCCAATCGCCCTCAATCGTCAATGAGAAAGTCGATCAGGCGGTCGCCCTGCTCGAGGAATTCGAGATCGACGTCTGGCTGACGTTTGTGCGCGAGACGACCGAAGCGGGCGATCCCGTGCTGCCGCTGATTCTCGGGCAGAACCTCACTTGGCAAAGCGCACTGATCGTGACACGCAGCGGCGATCGCATCGCGATCGTAGGTAAATATGAGGACGAGGCGGTCAAGTCCACCGGCGCATGGAATGAGGTGGTCCCGTACGTGAAGGGCATTCGTCAGCCGCTTGTGAAAACGTTGACTCGCCTCGATCCGCAGATGATTGCCGTCAACTATTCACTGGATGATGTGAAATCCGACGGGCTGACGCATGGAATGTTTCTGTTGCTCAACGAGCACCTCGCCGAGACGGTCTACGGTGGACGGCTGGTGCCGGCCGATCGGATTATCCGGGCGCTTCGTAGCCGAAAGACGCCGAGTGAACTGGAGCGGATTCGCAAGGCGATCGCTGTGACGCAGCAGATCTTTGGTGAAGTCAGTGCGTTTGCCCAGCCGGGGCGAACGGAGATGGAGATTGCCGAGTTCATGCGCGAACGCGCCGCCGCTTGTGGCGCCCAGACCGCGTGGGACGCTAATCAATGCCCGATCGTCACCACCGGACCGGATTCGATGATTGGTCATGGCTATCCCTCAGCAGAGTTGAGCATTCACCCCGGGCGCATCTTCCATCTTGACTTCGGCGTGATGTTGGATGACTACTGCGCTGATCTTCAGCGGGCGTGGTATGTGCCGGCTGAGGGCGAGACGGCGCCGCCCGATGACGTGCAGCGAGCGTTCGATACGGTGGTCAAGGCGATCCATAGTGCAGCCGATGCGTTGAAGCCGGGTGTTGAGGGGTGGCGGATTGACGAAATTGCGCGCACGGTCGTGACGGATGCCGGGTATCCGGAGTATCAGCACGCGACGGGTCACCATGTCGGGCGAGCTGCGCACGATGGCGGCGGTGTGTTGGGGCCGAAGTGGGAGCGCTACGGCCGCACGCCGTTCTACAAGATCGAGCCCGGGAACGTGCTCACGTTGGAGCTGGGTATTGAGAACACCGGTGGACGCGGTTACATCGGTTTGGAAGAGATGGTGCTCGTCACCGAGACCGGCTGCGATTTTCTTTCAACGCCGCAGACGACGTTACCGCTGTTGGAAAAAGCCTAGACGCAATCTGGCGGGGCACGCGCACTATGGTGACAGATCTCGGGCGGCACGAACGCGCAGCACGGGAAACACGCCACCTTGGGAAATGTGATCATCAAAGAAGTTCCATGCCGCGAAGCCGTCTTCGGATTCGGGTTCAAGGAGGTAGACAACCAACGTACCCAACGGCTGGGCGGTCCGCACGATCCATGAGCCTTCCGCGAACTGCTGGCGTAATAGATCGGAGTGCGCATCGAGCAACACGTTCTGGTGCCCTTGGAAAGCGCGCTCCCGGCGGTTGATCTTTTCGATCGTGTACACCTCGACCACCCCTTCACCCTCATAGGGCTCGACTTTGATCCCGTGCTGACGCAGCTTCTCGACGATTGTTTCAAGACCGCGCGGCAGGATGTACGCATACGGCCTTGCGACACTCAGCGTCGGCTCGAATCGGCCGAGATGGACGACCGGGTAATCCTTCTCCTGCTCGGTTGGGCGTCGCTTCCCGTCCTCGCCAACCTGCTCGACGAAGCCTTTGATCACGGCAGGCTGCGAATACGCTGCGGGGCGATGACGAATACCAACCAGATCGTCGGGCTGTGGATTCTCGCCCGCAGCCGTTGTCTCCTGGGCTGCTTGTGTGTGAATCGCGATGATCTGCTTGCGATTCTCAGCGGCGTAATTGAGAATCTCGCGCACGAAGTCGCGCGTACACAACACACGATCCTTGAAGCTGGCGTAGGAATAGGCTTCGGAGAGGATCGCCATCTGTCCGCGCAAACCCTGGTACGGCCCGCCGAAGCGCGGCTGCGCCGAATAAGTCGTCCAGGTTGTGCGGTCACGATTGAAGTTGCCGTAGAAGAACAGCTCGTAGCCGTGATATTCGCGCACGCGCTTGGTGACCGCCGGCAGAAGTTGGTCGCGCACAAAGGCAATCGGCGCAGGGTGGCCGGACGGATTCAGCGGATAGTCGTACGTCAGCGTGTAGCGATGATGCGACCCGTTGGTGGTGTGCGTATCAATCGTGATGTGCGGATCCCATTCGGTGAAGAACCGCACCAGCGATCGCGCCTCGGGCGACTCCAGCTTGATGTAATCGCGATTGAGGTCAAGGCCTTGAGCGTTTGGGCGTTGGCCCATTTCGTCCGGGCCAATTTGCCCGCGGCGGTTGTCCGGGCTCATGCGCTCGTTGCCATCGGCGTTGTAGATCGGCGCGAACACGATGATAAGGTCTTCGAACAGGGGATGATTCCGCTGAAGCGCCAGCTCGCGCGTGAGCATGAGCAGCGCTTCCTTGCCGCAGACTTCGCCGGCATGGATGTTGCCGAAGGCGAAGATAATCGCCTTACCTGACGCTTTGGCTTGCTCGGCGGTCGCAACGGCGGATTGGCGAGGATCACCAATGGAATTGATCGACCCTCATTGGTGACGCCCAGCACCGCGCGCCGCATGATCTGCGATTGCCCCTCGATTCGATCCAGCAGATCGATCACCTCGGTGTAGCGAGCCGTCTTGTGATATTCGCTTTGCTCAGCGACGGTGAGAAGGTCGCCCCCGCCCCCGGCAGCGCCGCCGCCGGATTGTGTCACGGCCGTGCAAAGAAGAATGGTTGAAAGCAGAGCAAGCATATGAAAACTCCATGGTTCGGTCTTGCGTATAAAGTAGCGTGAATCGGCGAGGAGTGATGGGAATTTCTTCGGTAAGGGGTCTGTGGTGAGCAAGCCAGGAGCCGAGCACACTGAATCCATCCGGGATTCGCTTCTCTGTTTGAAGTGCAGCTACTCGCTACGCGGTCTTAGCGGGGATGTCGTGACATGCCCGGAGTGTGGGGAGCGACTAAATATCGTGGCATTGGTGACACAACAATGGCATGATCCGTGGTTTCACGCGCCGTTGTACCTCGTCCTTGCAATACCGTCGGTGTGGGCGTTCTTGATACTGATCATCGCAGGAATAAGCTTTGCCGTAAGTTCGGCGCAGCCGACTGCATTGCCGATCGCGTTCGCCGTCCTTCTTGGCGGCGCCGCAGTGTGGCTTGCGCTCATCTACCTTGCAGCAAAGAAATTTGGTAGTCTTGAAGGTGCTTATCTGGCGATGTTCGTTCATCTACTGCTCGGCGGTTACTTTGTCAGTTGTTTTGGCGTCATTGGCTCGATAATCGGATTAATCGGAGCTGTCCTTGGTGGTGGAGGCGCTGACGTTTTACTGCAGGGCGGAATAATCCTGGTGGTTTGCATCGGTATCGTCGTGGCTGCTCGAGTGGGCGAGCGATTCGTGGCCCGTCGCTGCATTCGTCAGCATCTGCGCCGCCTGAGCAAGGTTTGATACGCTCATGTCCATGACACCTGACGAAGCCCGTGCGCTGATGAACGAATGGACTGCCAGCGAAGCCCTGCGCATCCACATGGAATCGGTCGCGGCGTGTATGGCCGCCTATGCCGACAAGCTCGAACCCGATCAAAAGGAACGCTGGGTCGTGGCGGGGCTGCTCCACGATATGGATTACGAGAAGCACCCGACGCAGGAAGAGCATCCGTTCATCGGCGTCGAACATCTGCGCACCAACACCGATGTCGATGATGAAATCATCACCGCGATCCTCGGTCATGCTGAGTATTCAGGCACGCCGCGCGAATCAACGATGGCCAAGGCATTGTTTGCGGTTGACGAACTGGCTGGTTTCATCGGTGCGTGTTGCAAGGTTCGGCCGAATGGAATTGCTGATCTCGCACCGAAATCGGTCAAGAAGAAGCTCAAGACGGTCGCGTTTGCCGCCGCGGTCAATCGCCAAGACATCGCCACAGGGATCGAGGAACTCGGCGTGGATCAAACCGAGCACATCCAAGTATGTATCGACGCAATGCGCGGTGAGAAGGAACGATTGGGATTGTGAATCATGGTTGTTTGGGGGCGAAACGACTGTCCAAGCTGCAAGACGAACGAACATGTTCGCTATCGCCGTACTGTTGCCAATGCGTTGCGTTGTGTTGTCAATGCCGCTCTTCTTCCAATCTGGTCAGTTCTGACCGGTTTTGCCGGGATGGAAGTGTACTGGTACGCACCAATGGCCTTCGTTTGCATGCGCTGCGGCACGCGCTTTCGAGGCGAAAAGAGACAGCACACGCCAAAGGATGAATGTGCTCGGTGTGGGTACAACCTGCTGGGCAACGAAACGGGTCGATGTCCCGAATGCGGTTGGCGCATTCCCCGTTCGTTCCGGCGCGCAATGGCTCGACGATCGAAATCGGGCGAGGAAAGGGTGTAGGGCATGGCCTTTGGTCTGCCGATCTTTTGTCACCTATCGCACGCCGCTCCGGCAGGCCCAAGGCCTGTCCTACGGGTTTGGTTCGGTAGGCGCGTAGGGCATGGCCTTCGGCCTGCCGATCTTTCGTCGCGCATCGCACGCCGTTCCGGCAGGCCCAAGGCCTGCCCTACGATCCGTCGTTAGTCGTCGATCGTTGCTCGATACACCGTCCCGAGGGCGCCATCCTGAAAATCGTAGCCGTTGCCGGTCGTGATGAAGATGCGGTTCCGGCCTCCGGCGCCCTCTTCGATGAGGATGTTCTCAGCTTTGAGCGTTGGGTTGCCGGTTACCTCGGCAAGGTCGAGCCAGGGCGGAGCACCGTCGGCGGCGTCGTAGACGTCGCTTGGGTTCGGCTTGAATCGATAGATACGCGCAGGTTGCGCGGAGACGACATACAGCCGACCTTTGGAATCGAACGCGATATCGGTGATGTTTGCTGAGCGACCGGTGATCGGATCGTACGGCTCGAACCGCGCGACAAGTTCGCCCTCGATCGGCTGCTTGACCAATCCATCTTCCGTGATAGGAATTCGCACGATGACTGATGATGTGCGGTAACCGATGTAGAGAAAAGCGTCGTTGACCGCCAGGGCGCTATGGCCGAGCAGCTCCAGTCGGCCATGCCCGCGGATCTGGAGTGCAGTGCCGACAACCAGCTCGCTTGGCGGCGCGCCTGCTTCGGGATCATCAGCAATCGCCGACAAGTCGTATCGCACGAGAACACTATTGTCCTTGGCGACGGCATAGAGGCTGTTACCAATGGCCAGACAATTGTCAGGCCCGTTCAGCCAACCGTGTGGCGGGGCGAACAAGGCCGGATTGTGATGCGGATAGATCCCACCAGCTTTGATATCGTGGCGCTCGACGTCGTGCCAACGCTGGGTGCGCAGATCGTATCGCAGGATCGCATCGTTGAGATTCTTGGAGAACGATGGGTCGCCGGGTCGCTTGGGTTTGTCAATTCCTGAAAACGCGCAGATATAAAAGCTGTGTGTGGGTCGGTGGTATCGAAGCGTGCAGTAGGGGCGGTCGGTTTCGCGATCGGACTCCGGCGGCACGGCGGTTCGATCCCACAATCGAAACGGCGGGTCGGTGGGCGCGGCGAGGATCTGCCCGTTGTTTCGCACGGCTTGGCCGACCTCATCTTGATCGATCGGCTCGGCGATCTCCGGATCAACGACGTAGATCGTCCCGGCTTGATCTTCAACCTCGGCGCTGACGCCGCCGGCGTTGCGCACGCGCCCCCGGCAAAGGACATACAGCTTGTTATCCACCATCGCCAAGCCGCGCGGAAAGGGAGCGCGCGTGGTGATGCGCTCAACAACCGGTTGAGCCAGCGCCAGCGGCGGTTGGACGCTCAACGATGCGCCATATGACAGCGCAACGATCATCACGCATTGAGGCAAGGGCCGGTTCATCCGTATTGCCACGTCTCACCGGGAGCCATGACCTTTACTTCGACGTCGGCGGGGTTGAAGTTCGCGGGGTCCTGCTCGATTGGCGGCCAGGTGTTGTAGTGGATCGGGATGGCAATCTTCGCACCGATGAACTCGGCCGCCTTCGTGGCCAGCTCCGGCCCCATCGTGAAACGATCGCCGATGGGGATGCAGGCGATGTCGGGCTTGTAGAGTTCGCCGAGCAGTTTCATGTCGCTGAAGAGACCGGTGTCGCCGCAATGGTAAATTGTGACTCCGCCGATGTTGATGATCGCGCCGCACGGCATGCCCATGTACTGGCCGTCGAATGATGATGAGTGGAACGCCTGGGTGAGTGCGACCCATCCGAAGTCGGTGCTGATCTGACCGCCGGGGTTCATCGGCTCGGTCTTGGCGATTCCTTGCTGTTCACAGTAGGTGCAAATCTCAAACGCCCCGACGACAGCTGCGTTATTTCGCTTGGCAATCGAGAGCGTGTCGCCGAAATGGTCGGCATGGCCGTGGGTCAAAACGATGTACTGGCAGTTCACGTCGTCGGGCTTGGTCTTGGCGAGCGGGTTCCCGGTGAGAAAGGGATCGATCGCGACGGCATGGGCGCCGTCGTCGAGCAGGAAGCCGGCGTGTCCGAGGTAGGTGATGGTGAGGGTCATGGAGACGGCCTCCGTCCTGAATATGTGTATCGAGAAGTCTGGATTGGGTTTATGGTACCGCCACGATACGGGGGCGTCGGACGTCTGGGGGGCCGCCCGTTCGCGGCGTCGTCGGCGCGTCGTGAGGCCATCATTGTCCACATCCTCACCGCCGGATCGACCGGACGGCTGGGACGTTTGCACATCGCACATATTTGGCGACAATGCCCCGCAGAACGGAATCTGTTCCGGGAGCGACTTGCGAGGGGTGGCTGCGGCATGACTCTCACAGCGCAACGGACGCGCGACATCTTGTGGGGGGGAGGTGCGTGAGCACGTCCCGAAGGTTCAGTCTGTTGAGGAAAGGTGATTCGAGTCGCGATTCGAATCAGTGGGCTGTGGTCGATGCACGGCGGCAGATATCACGGCGGATAATTGGATCGTCTGGTCTGAGGCTGGAGTTTTGTTGATCAGCGCTGAGTGAATCATCGGTATGGCGAGAGAAACAAAGACCAGCCTCGGACTCATCGTAGCGAGCATATTGCTTGCGAGCGGCATCTTCTTCATAGATCTATTGTTTCCGCTGGGAGTTGCCGGCGGCGTGCCGTATGTCGCCTTGGTGTTGCTGTCACTGTGGGCACCGAACAAGCGTTTCACGTGGGGTGCGGCGACCATCGCATCTGTACTCACGGTGCTCGGTTTCCTCCTTTCAGCGCCCGGCGGTGTCGTGTGGATGGTTCTGGTCAACCGTTCACTTGCACTGTTCGTTATTTGGGTCACAGCGATACTTTGCCTGGCGCGCATGCGCGCTGAAGGAAAACTCCTGCTCCAAGGGCAGATCGTCGAGAGAATGGTCGAAGGCGTCATCGTGATCCGCCCGACGGATGGCGTGATCCTCTTTTGTAGCCCCCCCATTTGAGCGCATGTTCGGCTATGACTCCGGCGAACTTGTCGGCCAGGGCGTCGCTGTGGTCAATGCCGCTGACGAGACGAGTCCCCAAGAAACTGCCGACACGATCATCCACAGTCTGAACGAAACCGGAACGTGGTCCGGCGAGGTCCACAACGTCAAGAAAGATGGCGACCGCTTTTGGTGTCATGCGGTCGTCTCGACCCTTGATCATCCGGAATTCGGCCGAGTATGGGTCGCCCTTCATGAGGATGTCACCGAGCACAAGCAGGCTGAGGAGGCACTTCGAGCTGAATCGGAACGCAACCAACGAATCTTGGCCGGCGCTATGGACGGATTCGTCACGCTTGACCTCAATGGACGTTTTTGCGATGTCAACGCGGCGTACTGCGCAATCGTCGGCTATTCGCGAGATGAATTGCTGGGGATGAGTATCCAGGATGTTGAGGTGCAAGAGACCGCTGAGGAAACAGCGCAACACATCGAGATGGTCTTAAAAACGGGCCATGATCGTTTCGAGTCAAAGATGCGCCGTAACGACGGGCGCTTGATCGATGTTGAAGTGAGTGCGAATCTGATTGACATCGGCGGCAACGCGCAAATCTGCTCTTTTATTCGCGACGTCACCGAGCGAAAGTGTGCTGAACAAACCTTGCAGGAGAGCGAGAAGCGATATCGGAATCTATTTCACCAAGCGCCAATTTCGCTGTGGGAGGAAGACTTTTCCGCGTTGGCGACGTGGTTCGACGAGCTCCGGGAGACGGGAGTTGGGGACCTTCGCGAGTATCTTCAGGACCATCCGGCAGCGGTCCAAAAGGCGGCTCGCCTCATACGCGTGGTAGATGTAAACGAAGGAACTCTGCGCCTGTTCGGCGTGGAAAGCATGGCGGAGCTTCTTTCCACCTCCCTCAAGGCTGTCGAGGAGCAGCGGGGATCTGCATTCTCGAATCAAGCTTTTGCGGAACAGTTGATAGCCATTTGGGAGGGCCAGCGTCGGTTCGAGACCGAGTTCGCCGCGAGTACTCCCGAGGGCGCTCATATTGACTGCCTTCTTCAGTGGGTGGCGCCTCCTCAAGCCCCGGGGAAGTTGGACCTCTCGTACGTCATCATTGCCATCTCCGACATCACCGAGCGCAAGCGGGCGGAGGAGAAGCTGCGCGAAAGCGACGCTCGATTTCGCGCGATCTTCGAGGGAGCCGGCATCGGCATGGCCCTCGCGGACATGGACGGCCGTCTGGTCGAGAGTAACCCTACGTTTCAGCGGATGCTTGGGTATGAAGCCCAAGAACTTCGGGGCATGGTGTTCACTGACTTCACGCATCCGGAGGACGCCACGGTCGATATGGCCCTTTACAAAGAGCTGGAGGCGCGGAAACGCCACCATTATCAGATAGAGAAACGGTACATCCGAAAGGACGGGCAGCCGGTCTGGGCCCGGCTGACTGTGTCGCTTGTGGGCGGGAACAGTGCGAAACCGCAATTTGCTATCGGCATGGTCGAGGACATCACCGCGCACAAGCGGGCAGAAGAAGCGCTTCGAGACAGTGAGATCCGGTTCCGCACAACGTTCGAGTCGGCGGCGGTCGCCATGGCCCTCGACGACGAACAGGGACGGTTGATCGAAACCAATGCGGCGTTCCAGAAGATGTTCGGGTATAGCGCCCAAGAGCTGGAAGGGATGACTTTTTCGGAGCTGACGCATCCGGAAGATGTCGATCGCGGATGGAGGCTCTTCAAGGAGCTTGTCCAAGGCAAGCGGGATAGCGTCCATCTCGAGAGGCGGTACTACCGCAAGGACAGAACGCTGCTGTGGGGGGCGGTGAACGTCGCGGTGATCCGCAACGGGAACGGGAGCTTCCGTCACACCGTCGCCATGATCCAAGACATCACGGCGCACAGACTGGCCGAGGATGCGCTGCGGGCCAGCGAATCGCGGTTCCGCGGGCTGCTGGAGGCCGAGCCGGACGGCGTGGTCGTCGTCGACGAGGCGGGGCGCATTAATCTCGTGAACACGAAGGCGGCGAAAATGTTCGGGTATCGGCGGGAGGAGCTGTTTGGTGAGCCGATCGAGCTGCTCGTGCCGCAGCGCCTGCGCGAGAAACATGTGGGCCACCGCGCCGGATTCCTGAATCAGCCTCAAGCGCGGCCGATGGGGACGGAACTGGAAGTCACGGGTCGGCGCAAGGACGGCAGCGAGTTCCCCGCGGATGTGAGCCTCAGTCCCCTTGAAACGGACGAAGGCTTGTTCGTCATGAGCATCATCCGTGATATCACACAGCGCAAGCGAGCGGAGCAGGCGCTGCGGTTTACGCAGTTCGCCGTCGATCACAATTCGGACGCGACCTACTGGGTGAGGTCGGATGGGCGGATTAGCTATGTGAATCACGCGGCCTGCCAAGCGTTGGGATACTCCTACCAGGAGCTGGTGTCGCTGCGGGTCCCCGACATCGATCCGGATTTCCCGGACGATATCTGGGCGGCGCATTTCCTCAAGGTCAAAGAAGCCGGGTCACTGACCTTCCAGGCGCATCACCGAACGAAGTCCGGGCGTCTGTTTCCGGTGGAGATCCTGGCTAACTATTTGGCGTATGACGACCAGGAGTATCTCTGCGCTTACGCCCGCGATATCACGGAGCGGAAACGAGCGGAGGAGGTCTTGCGCGAGAGTGAGGAGCGGTTCCGTGTGGTTTTCGAGTCGGCGCCGTTCGGCATGGTGGTGGTGGACGCGGCCGGGACACGACCTCGGTACAACCGGGCCTTCCAGGAGATGCTCGGCTACAGCGAACAAGAGCTCCAGGAGAAGGACGTAGCCGAGTACACACACCCCGACGATGTGGAGGATACGCGGCGGCTGTTTGCGGAGCTTCGCCAGGGGAAGCGCGATCTGTACCAACTCGAAAAGCGGTACGTTCGAAAAGACGGACGGATCGTCTGGGGAAGTCTCGCCTTTACGTCGGTGCGCGACGCACAGGGCGACGTTCAATACCTGATCGCGACCGTCAAGGATATTACCGAAGGCAAACAAGCCGAGGCGGCGTTGCGGGAGAGCGAGGAAAGGCTTGCGCTGGCGTTGGATGCGACCAGTGAGGGTCTCTGGGACTGGAACATTGCCACCGGCGAGATGTTTTATAGTCCGCGGTGGTGTAGGGCACTTGGCTTCGATCCGAGCGAAGTGGAACCCCACGGGAGATTCTGGGCGAGCTTAGTACACCCCGACGACCTGTCGCGCTTCTATGAAGTTCTCAACGCCCACTTCGAACAGAAGACGGAATTGTACGAGTGCGAGGTTCGGCTGCGAACGAAGTCCGGAGAGTATCGATGGAATCTGGATCGCGGCAGGGTGGTGGCCCGCGATGAGGACGGCAAGCCCCTTCGCATGGTCGGTGTTGATGTTGATATCACCGAGCGCAAGCAGGCAGAGGAGGCGCTGCGGGAGTCCGAGCAGCGATACCGCTCCCTGACGAACGATGCGCTCGACATCTCCGAGGTGGGCCTCTTCATCCTTGATGCAGAGTTCCGAATCGTCTGGCTAAACCAGGCTATCGAACGCTACTTTGGTTTGCGACGAGAGGACCATATCGGAAGGGACAAGCGAGAGCTCATTCGTGAACGAATTCGCAGTATCTTCGATGATCCCAAGACGTTTTCCGACAAGGTATTGGCCACCTACGACAACAACACCTATACCGAGAACTTCGAGTGTCACGTGCTCCCGGACGGCGAGCGCAAGGACCGCTGGCTGGAACACTGGAGTAAGCCTATCCGGTCAGGACTGTATGCTGGGGGCCGGATCGAGCAATACTACGATATCACCGAGCGCAAACGAGCCGAGGAGCAGGCGCGTCAGTTGCAGGCGGACCTGGCCCACATGTCGCGCCTCAGCTCGATGGGCGAGATGGCCACCGGACTGGCGCATGAGCTGAATCAGCCGTTGACGGTGATTACGAACTACGCGCAGGGGTGCGTTCGCAGGCTCAAGTCGAATGCGATCGACCCCGAGGAGCTTGGGGATATCCTGGGCCGTATCGCGACCCAGGCGCAGCGCAGTAGCTCGATCATCCGGGGTTTGGGCAACCTTGTCCGCAAGAGCAGTGCGCTGCGGTTCGAGATCGACATCAACCACTGCATCATGGAAGTCGCCGATCTGGCCAATGCCGAGGCCACACAGCACCGTGCCAAGGCCCGGTTCGAGCTGGAGCCGAACCTCCCGCTCGTGATGGCGGATCAGACGCAACTGCAGCAGGTGATTCTCAATCTGGTGCAAAACGGTTGCGAGGCGATAGGGGACACGCCGGAATCGAGGCGGGCAGTGACGGTTCGAACCAAACAGCGGGGGGACAGGGAACTGGAGATCTCGGTGAGTGACAATGGCCGCGGAATCTCCGAGCCGTTGGGCGAGCGATTGTTTGAGCCCTTCTTCACCACCAAGGCGCAAGGTATCGGCATGGGCTTGGCCATCAGCCGCTCGATTGTCGAATCGCACGGCGGGCGCTTGTGGGCGACGCCGAATCGAGGCGAGGGAACGACCTTTCACTTCACACTACCAATCGTGGGAGGACACAGCGGTGATGAGTAACAAGCCGACCGTCTTTGTCGTGGACGACGATCAGGAGGTGCGTGAGTCAATCCGCTGGCTGATTGAGTCAGTGGACCTTGCGGTGGAGACGTTCGGCTCGGGGCAGGAGTTCCTCGATGCGTATGACCCCGATAAGCCGGGTTGTGTCGTGCTGGACGTCCGGATGCCCCAGAGCAGCGGGCTCGAGCTGCAAAAGAAACTCCTGGCCCGCGGTCTGGAGATTCCGGTGATCATCGTCAGTGCCTATGGGAGTGTGCCGGTGGCGGTCGAGGCCATGAAGGCCGGGGCGGTGGACTTCATCGAGAAGCCGTTCAGCGATCAGGCCCTGCTGGACCGGATCCATCAGGCGATTGCGAAGGATCGGGACGTGCGCCGCCGCAAGGCGAAGCGGGCGGAGGTGGCGGGTCGAGTTGAGGAGCTGACTTCGCGCGAGCGCGAAGTGATGGACCTGGTGGTGGTGGGCAAGGCGACAAAGCAGATCGCCATTGACCTGGGGATCAGCCCCAAAACCGTCGAAGCCCATCGCGCTCACATCATGCAGAAAATGGCCGCGGATTCCTTGGCGGAGCTGGTGCAGATGGCCGTGACTGTCCGTAGCACCTAGTAAAAACCCTTGGAAGCGCGGAGAAAACCCCTATTGCGCAGGGATACCCCTCGCGCCGATACCGCCTGCTGGTGAACGGCTTCCCACTGCGTTCGTCCACGACGACGGATGCACCATCGGCTCGTTGGCTGGCGGCACAATCGGGGGCGATTCCGCGATGAATCGCGCCTGCCACAGCGGGCGAGCCGTTTGGTTTGGACCGAGCCCGTCCGGGGACCGATGGCCGTTCCCTATCACTGCCGGGCAAGCGGCCCGGGGAGTGGTAGATGCGGGGAAACAGTCTGGCTGGGGAGGGGTCCCCAGCCGCTTCCCCTCGCATCGCAACGTGGCTTCCCGGCTGAGGCCAGGCCGTCGGGCGGTGCCGGAAGGGCTCCGCTTGCACCCCCAACGCATGTCGTCCAGCCGCTAGGGGCTCACTATCATCGTGGGTTATGACCGATCGATGGCCCCGCACCTCGCTGAGGAGCACAGGAGCACGGTTATGAGATTCACCGCGAAGCGGATCGGCGCCGCAACCACCGCCGCGATGTTGGTAATGGTTCTGGGAGGCTGCTACGAGGAAATCAGCGACTCCCCCACGGCTGTCTCCCCGCCGGACGCCCCGCCGTCTTCAACGCCGATCAGCAGCTACGGTACTCCGCCTCAATCGGCGCTGGGCGGCGCGAAGCGGGCGGCTGAGAATACCCGCGATCGCGTCGCCGAATACCAACGCCGGCTCGAACAGGAAATGGAAGACAACTAGGCTGTGTATGACAACCAGTGACATCCCGATTGAATCGGGATGCCACCGGCTCAAAGAGGTTGTCTGACAATCCTAGAACCATACGAGCGGAGTCCTCACGCTGTGCATCAAGACCCGTCCGGCGATGCCGATGCGCCACACGGACGCTGGCGGATCTGGATCGACACCGGCGGGACGTTCACCGATTGCATCGCAACCGATCCAGCCGGCGTCGTCCATCGCGCCAAGGTGCTCAGTCACAGCGCACTTCGAGGCCGCATCCAACGGCGAATCGACGACCGCCGACTGGTGATCACTGCCAACTGGGCCAACCTTGGCGAGCTCATTGGCGGTCTGCAGTTCCACGTCTTGGGCGAGCAATCGCAAGGGATCGACGTGGTCGGCTATGACCGCGACGACTGCCGCTTGGAATTGGCCGAGCCGGTTCCCAGTTCGGCGTCGCCCGGCGCCGCCTTTGAGGTTCGTTCGCTGGACGAAGCGCCGGTGCTGGCCGCTCGGATCGTCACGCGCACGCCGCCCGGGAAGCCCTTTCCGCCATTACAGATGCGCCTTGGCAGCACGCGCGGAACCAATGCGCTGCTGGAGCGTCAAGGCCCGCCGACCGTGTTATTCGTGACGCGAGGGTTTGGCGACCTGCTGCTGATCGGCGATCAGCAACGCCCGGACCTGTTCGCGCTTTGTATCGAAAAAGTCCCGCCTCTGTATGAAACCGTGGTCGAGGTGGATGAGCGCCTCGCCGCCGACGGGTCGATCCTCAAGCCGCTGGAATCGGATTTGATCGCAGCGAACGCCAAGGCGCTGGTTGAGCAGGGATTTCGTACAGCCGCGATCGCCTTCCTGCACAGCTATCGCAATCCGCGGCACGAGCATGCGCTGGCTCAAGTCCTGGCAGACGTCGGGTTTACGCACATCTCCTGCTCATCAGATCTCGCGCCGTTGATCAAACTACTGCCGCGAGCGGAGACAGCGGTCGTCGATGCTTACCTCAGTCCGGTCATCGAGGACTACCTGACGCACATCAGGAGCGCTTTCACCGACAGTCCGCTGCACGTGATGACCAGTGCGGGAGGATTGGTCAGCGCCGAAGCGTATCACGCCAAGGACAGTCTGCTCAGCGGCCCGGCGGGCGGCGTGGCGGGGGCGGCCGCAGCCGGCAAACAAAGCGGATTCGATCGCGTGATTGGGCTGGACATCGGCGGCACGAGCACGGATGTCGCGCGCTTTGACGGCGATTACGAATACCAGTTCGAGCATCGCGTCGCCGGCGTGCGCCTCGTCGCCCCGGCCCTGGCCATAGAAACCGTGGCTGCGGGCGGTGGGTCGGTCTGCCGATTCCAAGACGGCCGGTTGCGCGTGGGGCCGCGCAGCGCCGGCGCCTCGCCCGGCCCAGCGTGCTATGGGGCGGGGGGACCGTTCACGATTACGGATGTAAATCTCCTGCTGGGACGACTCGATCCGCAGCGATTCGAGATTCCAATTTCCATCGAAGACGCCCAAGCGGCATTCGAGAAGGTTCGACAAGTCGTCGTTGAGAAAACCACCAGCCCGTCACCGCGAGAAACCCTGCTCGAAGGATTCCTCGCTATTGCCAACGAGCGCATGGCTGATGCGATTGCGGAAGTTTCAGTTCGTCGCGGCTACGACCCAGCGGACTACGCACTGGTGGCGTTCGGCGGCGCGGGTGGGCAGCACGCCTGTGCCGTGGCTGAGAAGCTTGGAATCGACGTGGTCGTAATGCCGGCGGACGCCTCGATGCTCAGCGCGGTCGGGCTCGGCCACGCGGTGATGGAGCGCTTTGCTCAACAGCAAGTGCTGCGGCCGCTGGACGAAGTTCACAACGACCTTGCGTCTCGTATCAATGATCTCTCGTCGCAAGCGCGCCGAGCGGTCGTTGGTGAAGGCGTAGCTGAACAGAGCGTTGTCGTACGCCGAAAGATCGTGAACCTCCGGCTGCTTGGCCAGGAGTCGTCAATTGCGGTCGAGCTGGATGAGGTCAGCGAGATCGAGCGCGCTTTCGTCGAGAAATATCGTGCCATCTACGGACATGCGCCGCAGGGCAAGCCGATTGAGGTGGAATCGATTCGCGTCGTGGCGTCGTCCATGCCTGATGAGGCAAACGAATGCAGGCCGTCACCGACTGCGTTTGAAGCGCGCCCGGCGAGTGAACTTCGAGCCTGGTTCGACGGCTCGTGGCGCGATGTTCACGTCTACGAACGAGACGAGCTGCGACCGGGGGCGCATCTGGCCGGTCCGGCCTTAGTGTTCGAGTCACGCAGCGCCTATGTCATTGAATCGGGATGGAGGTGTGAAATCGACGCGGCGGCGGCAATCATCGCCCGGCGGACGCCTGAGTCTGCGCCGTCGTCGGATCACAGCGACAGCGCCGTGGTGCGCGAGGCGTTATTTGCGAATCGATTTAGTTCAATCGCCACCCAGATGGGTCAGATGCTCCAACGGACGGCGGTCTCCACGAACGTGAAGGAGCGGTTGGATTACTCCTGTGCGCTGCTCGATGCGGACGGCTACCTGGTCGTGCACGCGCCGCACATGCCGGTGCATCTCGGGGCGCTGGGGCTGTGTGTGCGGGCGCTGCGCAAGGCCATGCCGATGCGCGACGGCGACGTGGTCCTGACCAATCACCCGGCATACGGTGGTTCGCATCTGCCTGATATCACGGTGGTGACACCCGTGTACAAGGGCGATCACCGACTGGGATATGCGGTCAGCCGTGCCCATCACGCGGAGCTGGGTGGGATTCGTCCCGGGTCGATGCCGCCGGAAGCGCGCACGCTCGCCCAGGAGGCGGTGGTGATCGAGCCGCAGTATCTGCTTCGCGGCGGCGAATCTCGCTTTGATCGGATCGAACAATTACTGCGAACCGCGGCCCATCCGTCGCGAGCAATTGACGACAACCTGGCCGACCTGCGGGCGGCGGTGGCGGCGAATCATCGCGGCGCTACGCGGTTGCGCAGTCTCGCAAACGAGCATGGCGTCGAGGTTGTTCACCGGCAAATGACGTTGCTCAAGCAAAGAGCGGAGTCTATGGCGAGAGCGGCCCTGACCGCTTTGCCGGACGGGCGCTACGAAGCGATCGAGCACCTTGACGACGGCTCGCCGCTTCGGGTTTCCATCGAGATCGATGCCGATCAGGCCGTCATCGACTTTGCAGGCTCAGCTGAAGTACATCCCGGCAATCTCAACGCCACGCCTGCAATCGTTCACAGCGCCGTGATCTATGTCCTGCGGGTGCTGATCGGCGAAGCGCTGCCGCTCAATGAAGGGATCATGCAAGCCGTGACGCTTCGCATCCCGCACGGCATGTTGAATCCTGACTTTGGTGATGATCCGGCGCGAGCCCCTGCGGTCGGCGGCGGAAACGTCGAGACCAGTCAACGTCTCGTGGGAACACTGTTCAAGGCCCTGCGCCTTTGCGCTTCCAGTCAAGGCACGATGAACAATGTGCTGTTCGGCAACGATCAATTCAGTTACTACGAGACCGTCTGTGGCGGGAGTGGGGCGACGGCCGAGCGTAATGGTGCTGATGCGGTGCATACGCACATGACCAACACGCGCATTACCGATCCGGAGATCATCGAGCACCGGTACCCGGTTCGGCTGGAGCGGTTCGCGATACGGCGCGGGTCCGGCGGGGCGGGTCGGCATCACGGGGGCGACGGGGCCGTGCGCGAGATCACCTTCCTCGAACCCGTCTCATTGTCGATCGTCAGTCAGCATCGCACCGAAGGGCCGTACGGAATGGACGGCGGCGCCCCCGGAACGCCGGGCAGGCAGCGCGTTGTGCGCGCCGACGGACAGATTATCGAGCTGGGCGCGGTCGATGGTTGTGAGATCAACGCC
>JADFNO010000215.1 GCA_022563315.1 Planctomycetota bacterium
TGCGTTGGGGTTCAGCCTGCTGGTGCCGGCCGTCGCCTGCGAGAACTGTGATGCATCCGATGCCCAGCAGCGGGCGTACCACTATGTGCTGGGTCGGCCGCTGCATCTGCTGGGCTATGGGTTCACCGGTCTGATCGGCCTGGCCATTGGTTTTGTCGTTGTAAGCTTCATCGCCTCGCTGATGCTGAACTTCACCGCGGGTCTGATCGGCGTGTGGTCTGACAACTCGGCGTTTACCACCGCGGGCGGCGCATCCTTATTCAACTTGACCGGCGATACGATGGCGCTGCACATCTCATGGCATAACCAGGTGGCGGGGTGGTTCGTTTCGTTCTGGCACACGGTCGTCGTCGGCGTGGTCGGCGGGTATGTTTTCGCCAACTACTTCAGCGGCTCGACGATTGTGTATCTGCTCATGCGGCGGGCATGCGACGGGCAGGAGATCACCGAGATTTGGCAGCCGGGGCAGGTCCCGGGCACCGCCGCCCCGACGCCGGTCGATCAAGACAACGCCGCGCCCCTCACCGACGGCTGATACGAATCGCAATTGGTCCGCAGGCGGGTGCCATGCTTTGACCCCTTAGGGCAAAGCATGCTTCACCGCTGCGCGGATGAAGCATGGCACCCGGTCAACGCCTGAGAATTACTTAGAATTCGGCTGAGTCAATTCGATCTTCGTTGGGCGGTTGAAACAGGCGTGTCTTGGACGCGCCGGCCGGTGCCCCAGTACCGGACGATTACTGCGGCGCCTTCTCGGGGTCGGTGTCGTCGTCGGTGGGCTCGTCCACGTCGTCTTCATCCTTGAGCTGGAAGATCGATTGCGTGCGCAGGACCAACCCGCAATCGCTGCGGAGGTGATAGCTTTGCACGTGCATCTGGTCCCGGTGCCGCTGCATGTCCAGCAGTGACATGTTCGGCTTGCCGATGTGATCGTTCCAGACTGACAACAGTGTCTGCGCGTTGCGGGCGTGCTCGATCATCTCCTGGTAGGTGCCCAGGTAAAGATGGTCGGACAGGACCTCGGTCTGCATCGAGGTCATGTAGACCATGCGCTCGCCGAACTTCTCTTCATGGTCCTTCTCTCCGGCACAGGGGAGCGTGCTGACCAAGCCGCGCTCGGGCAGGCTCTTGACGTCGTCGTAGATGATCTCCGAGAGGCTGATATCCTCATGCGTGAAGCGCAGGGCATGACCGCCGCGGAAGATCCACGCTTCGAAGTCATACTCGCCGTATTTGATCTGATACCGGCCCTCGATCCCGAAGAACTCGGGGTGCAGGACACCGCGGTACAGACGCATATTGTAGGCCTGTAGGCTCGTTGACTTGGCTGGAAGACTCATACACCACCCTTACAAAATCAGGAGAACGAGTCTTCTCCACCTCCTTTTGACTGAGCAGCATTGTTGCGGAACTTCGGCTGAAGGCAACCTAAATTTCCAAATATTCTAGGAGTGGAGAAGTCAGCGGTCTTGGTCCGATGAAATGCAACTGGTCGTGGGTGGTGCCGTGTCACCCCCAAGTTGTAGGTGTGCCGCCCAAGTAGCCGACCCCACCGATTCCTGCCCTTCCCCCACATGCCTTCGCTTGAGGCTCGACTGGCTCTGCTACGTAACGAACCCGCTTCGGCGGTCGCCGCTGTCCTCGCCCAAACCCTATCATCGACCGAACCGAACGAGCAGCAGGCGATCTGCCGGGCCTTGCTCGGCACCGGCCGCCCAACCGCCGCCGCCGCCGTGATCCAGCGCCTGCACCGGCTCGGTCCTTGGGCATATCCAATGCTGGGCGACGTGCGGACCGACCTGCGGCCCGTCCTTCACAGCATCGTCCGCCAAGGCCGCCTTCAGCCGATTCTCAATGCCCTTGATCTCATCCAGGAACTGGCGCTGGCCCAGTGTGTTGATCTGATCGCCCCGCTTGTGGAATCGCGAATAGAGGACATCGGCCGGCGGACCGCTCAGGTGGTCCTCAGTGTCGTGGAGGCTACGGCCGGCCCGGGCGCGTGGTGCAATCTTCAGCCCCTCGGGAAGCTGCGGTTAGACGAAGCCGTGTCGGCGAGCCTGCTCGCCTATCGGAATCATCGCTTCGACGAGATTCTGCTGGCGGCGGCGCTGCTGGCGGTTCGACCCGGCCCCATGCTGGCCCAAATCCTGGCCGATCCCGATCATCCCGCGCTGTACCTGCTGCGCGGGGCGGTGTCACAGCTCGGCAGATCCACGGTGCGTCGCAGCCTGATTCCCTGGCTGACGGTGGATGCCCTACAGCGATCGTCGGCCCGGCAGTTGAATCGAATCGACGGACCCGACGCCCTGGCCGACGTCTTGGAGAACGGACACCTTTTGCTGGCGCCGTCGCGGCGCCGAGCCATGCGCCAGGTCGAGCGGCCGACTCGCTGCGTCCCGCCGCCGGCCACCGCCGTTCGCCTTCCCGCTGCGGCCCAGGTGAACCTCGTGCGCCTGATTACCGCCCTGAGCTTGCGCGCGACGGCGCGGATCGAGCGGCTGGCGGATCTGATCGCGCTTCCATCGCCGGCGGGGCGGATGTCTGCGCTCGTCGCCCTGCTTGGACATGATTCAATCACGGTGGACCGGGCCGTCGAGCAATTCTGCTTCGATCGTGACGAAGCGGTGGCCGCCGTCGCGGTCCGCCGATGTGTGGCCCAGACCGACGCTGGGAATGAGAACTTGGTTCGCCGACTCGAGCGCAGTCCACATGCGGGTATCGCTCGTGAGGCGACCGCGATGCTGGCGCGCCGAGGCGCGGGACGCTTCTTCCAGCGCTGGTTGGATTTGGCACACAACGACCGATTGGCCGCCGCCCATGCCGTCGCCGCCAATGACCGTCGGGCGATGCTGGCCGGGCTCACGCGGATGCTCGTCGACGGCGCGCGAGGTCAGAAACTTGGGGCCATCGATCTGGTCAGGCGGCTGCGGTTCAGCGTCGCGCTGCAGCGCGAGTTGATCGTCCAGTCGGCCGGAACCGATCCGCACGTGGTGTCAGCGGCGGTGGTCGCCCTGAGGGATGTGCGATCGACCCACAGCGTCGAGGCGATTCGCGCAGCCTTGCGACACGATGATGCCCGTGTCCGGGCCAACGCGATCGAATCGCTGATGCGGTTGGATCGTCGCGGCATTGACCGCATCGCTCCGTTGGTTACAACTCGTCAGAATCGCCCGCGCGCCAATGCGGTCCGCGCCCTGCTCGCCGTCACACCCGCCAAAGGACTGTCCCAACTGCGGGCGATGTTGGCCGACCCCGATCCATTGCATCGGATTAGCGGTGTGTGGGTCGCCAAACGTGCAAGAGCGATCGGCGTGGCCGGTGATTTACAACACCTCGCTGCGCAAGACCGGATTCCCGAGGTTCGCACCCGCGCAGAGGCCGCGGCGCGATTGATAGCGCATCGCCCAAGGATTTTGGTCGGAGCAGCACCATGATGACTGCGTTGAGTTCGATTCAATTCGCCGCGCTGCAACTTGGGATGGCCCTACGCCCGCTGCGCGAACCGTTGTGGTCCGGGCAGGGAAAGTTCCTCGTCGCAGGTCTGGTGATCGCGATGGCTCTGGCGGTAGTGGCCGTCGGCGTGCTAAGCCTCGTTCGGCACGATCAGGTTCGACAGGGCCCAACCATGCGACGCCTCTGTCGCGCCTTGGGGCTTGACACACCCCAACGACGTCTGCTGGAACAATTGGCTGGCAAAACCGACGTCCGCTGCCCGGCCGCCCTCCTGATCAGTCGTGGATGTTTCGACACCGCCCACCGTCGCTACCGACCCCAAGGCGTCGAGCTTCAGCAACTCAACCGGATTCGCCGGCGCGTCTTCGATCGGTAGCTCGCTCAAGCCTCAAGCCTCAAGCCTTCTTCTTCACGGGCACGGCCCCCAGACGCCCAGCAAGAAGAGCAGGTCCTTAACGCCAACGTCGCCGCTGTTGTCGAAGTCGGCGGGGCACGACTCGGTGGGAGTCAAGATCAGATCAACCGGCGCCGCACCAGTTGGGATAATGTCGATCACCATCCTGGTGGCAGTGTCGATCACCGAGATTCTGTCGCTACCGAACGAGTTGACGTACATCTTTGTTCCGTCCGAGTTGAAGGCGATGCCCAACGGACCGGGGGCGAGGTTGATAGTGTCGACGACCGTGTTGGTGGTAAGGTCGACAACCGCGAGCGTATTGCCGTTGAAGTTCGTCACGTACGCGATTGAATCATCGCTGGGATGGATCGCAACCACGATCGGGAACGATCCTACGTTCCACGTGGCGACGACGGTGTTCGTCGCGGCGTACATCACGGACACGGTGTCATCGTTTGCGTTCGGGACATACACCAGCGCGCCGCTCGGGTGAACAGCCATCTGAATGGGAAACGCGCCCACCTGCACGGTATCGATCACGGTGTTCGTCGTCGTGTCGATCACCGAGACCCTATTATCCGCTCGGTTTGCCACGTAGAGCCTGGATCCGTCGGGGCTGATTTCGATACCGACGGGATCCCCCGCGACAACCACCGTATCCACCACCGTGTTCCCAGCCGTCTCGATGAACGAGACCGTGTTGTCACCAGTGTTGGTGACGTAGACCATTGAGCCATCCGAGTGAATCGCGACGCCGACCGGATTCATGCCCACGATCACCGTGTCTACGACTGTGCCCGTTGCGGTGTCGATGACCGAGACCGTGTCGTCGCCTGCGTTGGCAACGTAGAGCATCGACCCGTCCGGAAGGATCGCCAAGTCCTGTGGGAGGCTGCCGACCCTTATGGTGTTCACGAGCATGTTGGTCGAAGTGTCGATGACTCCCACGGTGTTATCATTCTGATGCGTGACATAGAGCAATACCTGCGCCTCAACCGGCGGGGTGAGCGAACAGGCGACGATGCCCGCGCAGACGGGGGCGAGGAATCCGTGAATCAGACGTTTCATAACTTTCTCCTTTTGATGGACCGCGGCGCTTACGCAGCGCCGTCCTTGGCCAGAAGCTCATCAAGTTGATTGCCGAGGTCGGCCCAGGCCGCCTGGGCGCACAACAAGATGGCTACTGCATACAATGTGTTGCACATGCTTCCTCTCCAACACCTCCGGCTCACAAGCCTGAACGCTCGGAACACCCATCAGGATACCACGATCTGCCGCCCAGCAGGTGCCCTCCGTGCGATCCAACAGA
>JADFNO010000216.1 GCA_022563315.1 Planctomycetota bacterium
GTGTCCGTTATGCGGCGCAAAGCAGAACAAAATCAGGGCGTCGCAAAAGGTCTGAACGTGACCTTAAGCATTGGTGGACGTGGCTGCGAGCCCGGAGAACTACACCGACATGCTACGACAAACCGGACGCGGCATGGAAGCCACAACGATAGAGGCCCGTACCGAGACGATCCGCGCCAAGCACACTGAGCAGAATCCGTAGGACCAAAGCGGGTTATCAACCTCCGAAGCTGGCTTCGTCCCGTATCTGGCAGAGGTTGCCGTCGGGATCGACGAAATTCGCGACCGTGCCCCAGTCGTAAACCGCACGCTTCACCTCGACACCTTTGCCTTCGAGTTCTTGCGCCGCAGCTTCGACATCGGCGACGTTGAACCGAAGCTTGGTCGGATTCTGATCGAGAGATTTTTCTTCGGCTGGCGGTGGGCCGTCGACCTCAATCATCAGGTACGCCCCTCCGAATTCGCAGCACGTGAGATGTGAGCCTGGTTCGTCGTGGACGAACATCACGGGCAGACCCAAGGTCTCCGAATAGAACGAAACACAGGCCTTATAGCGATTTGTGAAGAGGATGATGCCGGTTCGCCTAACGTTCATTTAATTCTCCCGCTTGGCCCCACGCAACGTCCGTTTTCTGACCCAAACCAGTCATAATGGGTTATGCCCAATCCATAGCGACAGACCCTTGTTGGAGTTCGGTGGGGATTGGCAACGTTGGTACAAAGGTAAGGGGCGGTCATGTTTCACATGCTTACTTGCTTCAATCTACGACCGGGTATCGAGCTTGGGGCTTTTCGCAGTGCACTTGCAGATTATACGGCGCACTTACAGGCGCTCAATCTGGTGGAGAGCAACAGCCCAATTGGACAGCGGCAATCCGACACCATAATGGATACCGACGACGAACGTCACCACCAGTACTTTACCACCTCGACCTTCCGTGATCGCGCCCAGGTCGATGCGGCCGTCGATTATATCAAGGCACACACAGAGCCCGGTCACTCCATTCACCACGCCGTCTATTCCAAGGTGCAAGACCCGATATTCATTTGCTGGCAAGATACCTGAACTGATCTGAATTGACTCAGGTAGGCGTATGTCTGCTTGTGGCTAACCCCGTAGCATTTCAGGTTACTGAACGAGTGAGAAATCAATGAAACCAACAATACAAGAGAGTTCTGGTGCCGCCGATAGAACGGGCAAATTGTCGCGCCCGAAATCCGGCTCTCTGGTGACGCGACCAGCCACCTCGGATTGGGAAGATGACGGTTCGGTCGGTTTTTCATACAAACCTTTGTTTGAGGACTTGCAAACGGGACAAAGCACCGTGCTCATGAAAGTGGATGCCGGCGTTGTTGCACCGCCACATGCACACGATAAACTGGAACAGGTTCTTGTGTTGGAGGGCGATTTCTATGACGAATACCGCACCTACGAACCTGGCGATTTTATTGTTCGTGCGCCTGGCGCTATCCACACCGGTGGCAGCAAGAGTGGTGCACTCGTGTTGCTCGTCTATTCAGAATGACCCGTACTACGAAGACCTAGGCCATGAACACCGTAGCTCGACGATGTCCGGTTATGGCTAGGAAGAGACCTTCCAAGCGTCAACCAAAGTCGCCTTGGAATACGTTCGCATGTTGGGGTACAAGAAGCAGAAATCAGCATAATGCGAGGGAAAACAACGATGCGCGGGTACGTTGGCGCCGAGCACGAATTTCACGATGCAGAGTTTGTTCGTGGCTGGGCAAACCGATTTGTACCGACTGAGCCCCGCATCCAGCTCTTCGATATGATTTTGGATCAAATCGCGCAGCCTAGCGTTCCCAACACCCATGTTGTAGAACTTGGTATCGGGCCCGGCTACATGGCCCGCCACATCTTGGAGCGGAACGGGAAGATCAGTTACGAAGGCGTCGATTTTTCAGAGGTCTTTTTTGAGATCGCCAAGGAGACCGTTGGCGACCTGATGCATCGGGTCACTCTAACCACGGCCGACCTTATGGACCAGAGCTGGCCTCAGAGCCTCACCCGAACGCCGGGTGCGATCATCTCCACCTGGGCCCTACACGATCTCGGCAGCCAACAGGCCGTGGCGGATGTTTATGCCCGCTGTTACGAGACACTTCCCGAGGGCGGTGTGCTCGTCAACGGCGACTTCATCAAACCCGACGGCACCACCTGGGACTACGAGCCGGGTCGCTTCGAGATACGTCGGCATATCGAGCTCTTGCGTCAGGCCGGGTTTTCTGACCCCAAGTCCCTTGCGCATCTGGAGCCCAATATCGAAAGTCCGACGGCTGCCGAAAACTATGCGTGTCTTGTTGCCGTACGGTGATTTTGTGCCGAAGCGGAATGTCGATTTCTGGCTAACAGCGGCGGTTCCGGCCATGCCCGCGCCTGTCGTTCCCAGAAACCTCATCCGAGGGCGGTTCGCCCTGTCCATTCTATTTAATAGATCCGAGTTTTTCCTGGGCTCCGGCATGGCTCTGTGGTGGATACAACTCTGATCTCCGGTCAGCGGGTTGCCGAGCTTTATGGGTTTGCCATCGAATCGGCAGGTTTGGACACGGAAAAGCACGCCGAGGCGCCGCGGGCATCACCTGCCCGGGGGTGACTGACCGGTCACGACCGTGCCGAAGCCGATTGCGGCTCGGATCAGGCCGCGAGACGTTCGTAGCGATGATGAAGGCCGCCGACTTGCGGGAAAGCGACAATCTTGCCCGCACCCGGTGGGCAGGCCGGACGCGGCTCGGGACAGTCCTTGGCGAGCGACAAGTGAGTCCGGGATCGATGGTAATAGTCGAGGTAGGATGAAAGGATCCAACGCAGGTGACGTTCGTTCAGGACAATGACGTGGTTCAGACACTCGCGCCTGATCGAGCCGATGACTCTTTCAACGTAAGGATTCTGCCAGGGGGATCTGGGAGCCGTCACGACGTCCTCGATGCCCATGGCGGCAACCGTGGCCCGGAAGGTCGCGCCGTAAATGCCGTCTCTGTCCCGGATCAAGTGCCGAGGCCCTGTGTCCCAGGGGAAGGCCTCCCGGATCTGCTGTGCAACCCACGAGGCCGTCGGCTGTACCGTGACAGAAATATGCACGATCCTGCGCCGGTCATGGCGCAGCACCATGAAGACGAAGAGAATGGCGAACGTAGCCGTCGGCACGGTGAAAAAGTCGACGGACACCAAGCATCCGACGTGGTTCCTCAGAAACGTTCGCCACGTTTGAGAGGGTGGCCTCGGGTGCCGGACCATGTACTTGGACACCGATGCCTGGGAAATCCCGATCCCGAGCTTGAGCGACTCGCCGTGGATCCGGGGCGCACCCCAGAGCGGATTCTCCCGGCTCATTCGGCGGACGAGGTTGCGGATCTCAAGAGACACCGCCGGCCGCCCAGGTCCCCGAACCCTGGATTTCCAGGTCCAATATTTTCGAAAACCTTCCCGGTGCCAGCGAACCACGGTTTCCGGCTTCATAATGGCCAGGGCATCCAGGCAGCCGGGCCACAAACGATAGAGCCAGACCCAGAATACCCGGTCGAAGGATGTGAGCCGAGGCCGCCTGTTCTGCTGTCGCTGAAGGACGGTCAACTGGTGGCGCAGGGCGAGGATCTCGAGCTGGAGCTGGGCACGGGTCCTAAGCCAGTTTCGTACGATCACGGGCAGAAGTCGTAGGGCATCACGCATGCCCCGACCTTACCCCGATTCGGCCAAACGCGAGAATTTCTGCGGCGGATGGGATTTTCAGAAGGCACACCGCTCCCGCGAGGGCATACGATCCGCGTGATCAGCGCCCAGATTGAGTTTCTGGGAGGGACACCCACAACGGCTTTTGCGAAGACTGTTCGGACGCAAAGTTACCTTCCGATCACACTTTCGTGATCGACCCTAAATGGCAGATCTTGGACCCTACGGCCGCTTGACCTTGACGTTACGTCAAACATTACCGTCCAGGTATGTTTTGCCACGTCAACGTAGGTTTGGGGCAGTTCCTCGCGGGCCGGCGATGGCTCGTCAGCGGTGCCGCCTTTGCCATCCTGTTTGTGAGCACGGGATGGCCCCCAGAAATTGCGGCCCAAGAGCAGCAAGCCGGGTGGACGCTCGAGGAGCTTGTCGGGGTTGCGCTGGATCAAAACCCCGGTTTGGCGGCGGCTCGTACGGCGGCATCCGCAGCCGAGCAAGACATCGCCGCAGCCAAGGGAGAGCGGTTGCCGAAGCTGGATGCGGTAGGCCGCGGCGAATATTTCCCACGACGCGAGCGCCTCCTGTTATTTCGGCACGGTTTCAGGCAAGACGACAATCCCTTCGAAGACGCGATCGTCAACTATGGGCTGGAGGTCAGGCTGCCGCTCTACACGAGCGGCCGGATCGAGCACGGGATTTCCCTGGCCGAAGCGCGGACCGAGGCGGCCCGTTCTCGTGCGGAGCTGAACCGCAACGAACTGATTTTCAACGTGGCGAGTGGTTACTACACCGGACTTCGGCTTCAGCAGGTGGTCGCCGCCCAGGAAGCGGCACTGTCGTCTCTGAAGGAGTCGCTGAGGATCGCAGCGCTTCAGCGCGAGGTTGGCAGAATCGCGCCTTTGGACCTGCTTCGGATAGAAACTCGCGAGTCTCAGGTGGAGCGGGATCTCGCCGGAGCACGCAGCGCCTACGCGCAGACGATCGAACTTCTCAAAGAGCTGATCAACGTCCCCACCGAGGTCTCCCTGGACATCTCGGGCGTGCTGACGCCAGCGTCGGCCAAAATCGTCACAGAGGCGATGCGTGAGCAGGCTCTGATACAACGCCCCGACCTCATCGCGTTGCGCCACCGGGTGCAGGCACAAAAAGAGGCTTTAGGAATTGCCGGCTCCCGACTCGGGCCACAGGTCGACCTCAAAGCCAGCTACCGCGGGGTGACGGGCGTAGACGACGGAACCACCAAGGATGACGCCATGCTGTTCGTCGAACTCCGCATACCGCTCTACGAGGGCGGCGTGCTGCGAGCCCGAAAGCGCAAGGCGCTCATACAGCTTCGGGAAACCGAGCAACGTTTGCAAGCGGCCGAACGCGGCGCACTCGGCGATCTGGAACGTGCGATGCTGGACCTCAAGGCATCCGAGCCCCGCATTCAAGCAGCGCGCCGGGCGG
>JADFNO010000217.1 GCA_022563315.1 Planctomycetota bacterium
CGTGACGATCCGGGCCGACATCCGCTGGGCGGTGTGCAAGGCGGTGTGTTTGCTGGGTCGCGGCCGGTGGAGCGTGGACGTGAGGACGATCGGTGCCGATTCGCAGGCCGATCCCGTACCTGTTTCGGCGGCTGATCCCGCCCTGGCGAGACTCAAGAAGCGGCTACCGGAGCCGTTGGCAAAGGCTACGGGCGGTTCGGCTGACTTCGACGGCACGATGCTGACCATCACCGGCCCGGCGATGGGACAAGCTGTATTGACGTTCTTCCCCGGCGCTGCGCCCGGCGTCTCCTACGGTGATCCGCACGTCACCATCGAGGCAGATCGGTTTCGCGTGGAAGTCGCCGTTCAAATCAACCGTCGAAACACGCTGGGCAAGCGGGTCGTGCTGAGCGGTCTGGTTGCGCTCGGCCCCGAAGACGACGATCCGTCCTACGATTTCAAGGTCGATCTCTCGAATGACGATCGTCCGCAGTCCCGTTCCATCGAGGGATCGCGGCCAGAGAAAAAGTAGTGGTATGCTGAACTCAAACGGAGCCTGAGCTATGAAACGACGAACGAGCGTATTGGGGATGATGGGGTTGGTGGGGTTGATTGGGGCGGCGCTCGGCATGACGGCCGGCACGTTCGACCAAGGCAAGGCGAAACTCGGCGAGAAGGCGCCGAACTTCACCTTGACGGACACGAACGGCCAGGAGCGAAGCCTGTCGGACTATAAGGGCCGGATTGTCGTCATTGAGTGGATCAATCCGGAGTGCCCGGATGTGAGGCATTGCTACCAGACCAAGGCCATGCAGGGCGCGTACAAGAAGGTGAAACAGTTGGACAAAGGTGTAGCGTGGTTGGCCATCAACTCGACACAAGGCACGACGGCGCAGGCGAACAAAATGTGGATCTCGAAGTACGAGCTAAAGTACCCGTTTCTGCTGGATAAACGCGGGATGGTGGGTCGTCTTTATGATGCCCGCCGAACGCCGCACATGTTCGTGATCGACAAAGAAGGCGTGATTCGGTATACGGGAGCGATCGACGACAACCGCCTCCTACACAAGCGACCGGAGGAGATCACGAACTATGTGGTGAACGCGGTGAGCCAGCTTGTCGAGGGGGAAACGGTAACGCCGGATTCGACGAAGCCGTACGGCTGCACGATCAAGTACTCGCGCTAGGCGGAAGCGCAGCCGCAAGCAATTTGCAAGACAAAGAAGCCCGATCCGGGCTTCTTTTTTTCTCAAACTTGGCCGGGGTTCTATTGCAGGTTGACGGGCATGATGACGTAGGTGAACTCGCCGTTGGTTCGAAGCACGCCCGGCTTGTTCGGGGCCTTGAGCTCGATGGTGACCTTGCCGCCGTCGATGACCGCAAGGGCGTCGGTGATGAAGCCGGGATTGAAGCCGATCTCGAGCGGTTCGCCCTGATAGTCGTCGAGCTTGATCTCGACGGTGGCCTCGCCCATCTCCGGCGCTCGGCTGCTGAGCGTGAGCTTGTCGTTCTCGAAGCTCAAACGGACCCCTTTGGACTCTTCATTGGTGAGGAGGGCGGCGCGTCGGATCGCGCTGGAGAGCGTGGCCGTGTCGAACGTGACCTTTTTGTCCTGGTCCTTGGGGATTACGTCGTCGAATGGCGGGAACGCCCCTTCCACAAGCGTGCTGGAAAGCATGGCGGCATCGGGGCCTTCGCCCACCGCGAGGCGGATTTGATTCTCCTCGACGGCGATGCGCACGGTGGCGTCGGGATCGTCCACGAGTTTGGCGACAAGCTTCAGCGCTTTGCTGGGGATGATGCACGAGCAATCGCCTTCGCCGGTGAGGCAGTCACCTTTGGCCAGGGCCAGACGTCGGCCGTCGGTGGCTACGAGGCGCAGTAGCTTCCCCCGGCGGTCAAACAGCACGCCGTTGATCGCGTAGCGGCTGTGCTCGGCGGCCGCGGCAAACAAGGTCCGCGCGATCAACCGCTGGAGGGTTCCGGCCGAGATTTCACAATCGACCGTCGCGTCGCCGAACTCCGGGACGGGCGGGAACTCGCTCGGGTCGTAGCCAAACACCTTGAAGTGCGAGTCGGCGCCGCGGATGTGGACAGCGTGATTCTCAGTTTCAAAAGTGAGCGTGGGATCATCACACGCGCGCACGATCTGCGTCATCTTGTCGGCAGGGATGAGGGCCTCGCCGGGCTGCTCGACATCAACCTGCTCGACCCCGAGGCGAATGCCGACTTGCAAGTCAGTGGCGGCGAGCACCAACAAGCCGTCGGTGGCGGTGAGCTTGAGGCATCGCAAAACCGGAGTTGGGGTTCGGGTTGGCACCACGCTGCCGACGATGTTGAGCGCATCAACAAGCGCGGTACGTTCGCAAAGCACTTTCATGATCGGTGAGCCCTCATTGATCTTTGTCAGAAGCCCAGAGTGTAACAAGCGCGACCTCGGACGCGAACGGACAACGAGCCGCATTGGCGAGACCCGGGTTCTATGAGGTCCAGAGGCGACTTTCGCGGCCAGTCCCGACAGGCTATCCACGGCCGGTTCAGCGCGCCCGGTTTGCTTCGGCGGGCGGTCCATGAGATACTACGGGGCTCAGCAGGCCGAAGCCGGCCGAGGGCCGGTCTGTGGCCGTATGCCTATATAGGAAAGGAAGTCGATGTCGTTTGAAGCTGCTGTCCACGCCAAAGCCATTCAGCTCGATCACGCCTGCCTGGACATGTGCGCCGCTGCGGGCAGTGGGCACCCCACGAGTGCATTGAGCCTGGGACATCTCGTGACGGTCCTGTTGTATCACAGCATGCGCTGGCTGCCGGAGCATCCTCGATACCCCGGATCGGACCGTCTGGTTCTGTCCGAAGGGCATGCGGTGCCCATTATCTACGCGGCGCTGGCGGATCTGGGGGCGATGGTCGGAGAAGGCGACGAGGCACGTCCGCTGACGATGAACGACGTTTTCACGTTGCGGGAAGCGGATTCGTGTCTGGACGGTCACCCCAGCCCGATGGAGGGCGTCGGCTTCTTCGATGCCGCCACGGGTTCGCTGGGGCAGGGGCTGTCCGTGGCTGCGGGGCTGGGCGTGGCCGCCAAACACGACGGGCTGGACAAGCGGATCTATTGCTTGATTGGCGACGGCGAGGCCCGAGAGGGCCAAGTCGCCGAGGCCTTGGACTTTATCATCGATCAGAAGTTGACCAACGTGCTGGCGATCTTCAACTGCAACGGCTACGGGCAAGCCGGCAAGGTCAGCCCCCAACAATCGCCGGAGGTCCTGGTCCGGAAGCTCGAAGCGATCGGGTTCGCGGTTCTCGACATCGACGGGCACGATCCGCAAGCGATTTGTGGGGCGTTCGACAAGTTCATTGAGAATCAGCAATCCGACCAGCCGACGGCGCTGGTGGCCCGGACGGTCAAAGGATGGGGTGTGGCGTCAATGCAGGGGGGAGGCTGGCACGGGAAGCCGGCGGTGGGCGACGCGCTGGAGCAGGCGCGGGCTGAGCTGAAAGAGACGGGGGTGGGGCTCACATCGGCGCTGGCGGGCGACGAGTTGCGAATATATCCGCCGACGGAACACCACCCGAGCGAACCCGTCCGGTCGCAACCGATGAGCTTCGAGCAGGCGATGAAGCAGTACGACATGGAGTCGATCCAAAAGAGCGGCAAACTGGCGACGCGCAAAGCCTACGGTCTGGCGTTGCGTGTGCTGGGGCATGCCAACGGCGACGTGTTCGCGCTGGACGGCGATGTGAGTAACTCGACCTTCGCAGAATGGTTCGCCCACGACGAGGCGCTTTCCGGTCGGTTTCGCGAGTGCAAGATCGCCGAGCAGAACATGTTTTCCGTCGCTGCCGGTTTGTCGGCGGCGGGGAAGATTCCGTTCTGTTCCACCTTCAGCAAGTTCGTCACGCGCGGGTACGACCAGATCGAAATGGCGATCAACTCCGGGGCGAACATCAAGATCGTGGGCAGTCACTGTGGGGTCTCGCTGGCGGCGGACGGCCCGAGCCAGATGGGGCTGCCCGATGTCGCGTGGTTCCGAGCCTGGACCACAACGAAGAATCATCGCGGGAACCCGGGGTGTTATATACTTCAGCCGGCGGACGCCTACGCGGCCTACGCGCTGACGCTGGCGATGGCCGAGTACCATGGCGTGTGCTACATGCGGACCGCACGTCCGGACGTCGAGTTCATCTACAACGACACGTCCGAGTTCACGCTCGGGGGGCTCGAGGTGCTGACCAAGGGCCGCGATCTGCTCATCGTCTCCGCGGGGTATATGGTCCACGAGTGCAATAAGGCGCTCGATTCGCTTGATAAGGCGGGAATCGACGCAACCCTGGTCGATCTGTATTCGATCCCGTTCGATCGTGAAGCGTTGCTCGACCTGGCCAACGAGAACGGCGGATACGTTCTTACGGTTGAAGACAACTACGGCGGCGGTATCGGTTCAGCTATCGCCGATGCGGTGACCGACTCCGGCGACGCGTTCACGATTCAGCAGTTGTTTGTGCGTCAAATCCCCAAGTCGGCGCGGGATGAGCCGGGTATTCTCAAGCTCTGTGGCCTTCATCACGAGGACATCACGCGGACAGCGGCGCAAATGTTGGGCGTAGTCAGCGTGTGACCGGCCGAGGGCGGTGATACAAATCCGCAGTGATGCTCGCGCGTGTCCCGGGTGCCATGCTTCATCCGCTTGGCGGTGAAGCATGCTTTGGCCTAAGACGGCCAAAGCATGGCACCCGTGCCGGGTTGTGTCAACCCCAGTGAGCCGGGTTGTGTCAACCCGGTGGACGCCCGAACTCACTGTTCATCCGCGCGCCATCTCTATGCCGCGTCCACCGGCCCGACATCCCGATGGAATCGGGAGCTCACGCGGCGTGCCATGCTTCATCCCCGACCCGTCAGGGTGAAGCATGCTTTGCCCTATCGGGCCAAAGCATGGCACTCGTGCGGGGCGCGTTGATAGCTAGTCAGCGGCCTGGGATCGCCAGCGCCCATTGAGCGCCGGAAGGCTCATCGACGACGGTGACGCTGACGGCGCTGATCGAGAGCTTGAAATTGTCGTGGTCGGTGGGAAATCTGGAAGGGACCGGGTCGGCGTCGGCACGGCCCGGATGACGCCGGCGCCACGTCTCCTGT
>JADFNO010000218.1 GCA_022563315.1 Planctomycetota bacterium
CGCGTCAAGGAAGTGCTGGGCAAGACGCTTGGTATTCCACTGTTTCAGGAACAGGCGATGCGATTAGCGATCGTCGGCGCCGGATTCACGCCTGAGGAAGCCGACCAACTTCGCCGAGCGATGGCGGCGTGGAAGCGTAAAGGCAATCAGATCGAGAAGTTCGGTACACGATTGATCGACGGCATGCTCAAACGCGGCTATCCGCTTGAGTTCGCCGAGCGCTGCTTCGAGCAAATCAAAGGCTTTAGCGACTATGGTTTTCCCGAATCACATGCAGCGAGTTTCGCATTGCTTGTTTATGTCTCCGCGTGGCTGAAAAGGCACTATCCCGCCGCGTTTGGGGCAGCGCTGATTAATAGCCAACCTATGGGGTTTTATGCGCCGGCTCAACTTGTGAGAGATGCGCAGGAGCATGGCGTGAAGGTTCGGCCGGTGGATGTGAATTACAGTCAGTGGGATTGCACGTTGGGAGAGAGAAAGCACGAAGGCACGCCTCCGGAACAGGCACGGAGGCACGAAGGGGCGGAATCGTTTAGCCGCGAGCCAAAGGCGAGCGCGTGGGGAAAGGATGCGCCGTCCCTTCGCCTCGGTATGCGCCTCATCAAAGGGTTGCGCGAGGATGAAGCGAATGCGATTTCCCAAGCGGTCGATCGTTATGGATCATTTACATCGATCGAACGGTTATGGCGAACAAGTTCTGTGCGCATTGCCACGCTTCGCGCTCTGGCGAGGGCGGATGCGTTCGGCTCGATGGGGCTTGATCGCCAGGCTGCGTTGTGGGAGATCCGCCGGCTGCGCGATGACGAGTTGCCGTTGTTTGATGGCAAAAGAGACAACGTACATTTAGCCCCCGGTGAATACACCGGGGGCTCCGCGGGGGGCGCGGGTTCCGGGGTGACCGCGAATTCCGGGGGTGAGCGCGATGTATTACCGCCGATTTCTCAGCCGCGCAAGGTTGTTCAGGATTACGCTGCGGTTGGATTGTCGCTCAAGGCGCATCCCATTTCGTTCATTCGTTTGATGCTCGAATCGCGCGGGGCGATCGAGGCGGCTCAGCTCAAGGACGCCAAGCGCTATCCGCAGGGGATGGTGGTTTCCGTCGCGGGGATTGTGCTCGTTCGTCAGCGCCCGGCGACCGCCTCGGGAATCATCTTCATGACGCTTGAGGATGAGACGGGCATATCAAACCTCATCATTCGTCCGCACATTTATGAGCGATTTCGGCCGGCGGCGCGGCACGGCGTGATCATTCTGGCTCGCGGCCGGGTCGAGCGCCAGGGCGAAGTCATCCATATTCTGGTCGATCATCTGGAGCGCATCGAGTGGCCGGCCGAAGCGCTGCAAGCAAGTTCTCGCGATTTTCACTAACCCGCGGGATCGCGCCGAAATATAATGTGGTATGACCAACGACGATCCAAACACGAGATCAGCCATCGGCGATGCGGCGTGGGCGTATAACCGTTGGCCGACGATCGGTTTGTTCACCGGCCTCGGTATCGGCGTCGTGCTGAGTGTGAGTTTCCCGGTGGGATGGATCCGAGGGATTCTCATTGCACTGGGAAGCGGCATCGTTGGATGCGTGCTGGGGCTTATCCTGGCGAAGCTGATCTACGGCCGGGCGAATCAGCGCGACGACGATTAGCCATGATCAGGCATGATCAGGCATGATCAGCCGAACCGGGTGGGCGCGCCTATTTTGCCGTGAGCTTGAGCCAGCAGCCGAAAACCAGCAGGGCGATCCCGCCGAGCATGATGCTCCGGGGTGCGATGTACACACCTTCGAAGTTGCCCGCGCCCAACTCGAAACGCATAACCAGGGCGATGAGGCACGACGCGGCGCCGAGCATGCCGCAGATCGTTCCGGCCAGGTCCAATTTCTGTTGCAGGCGGTTCATTCGGCGTCTCCGCGGATCGTAGTTGGGCAGTATAGCAGAGAAGGGATGCGGGATGGGCCATGCGCCATGAGGCGGGAACAGTAAGTGAGATTCTGCCTGTTTAGCGGGTGACGCGCAGCGTCCCGAGAGGGATCAAGAGGAACCACAGATGAACACAGATGGACACTGATGGGCAGAAAGAGGGATGCGGGGTTTCGCCGTCTCACCTTGACCCGGCGGGGAGAAGAAGTGCCGCCGTGCCCGGGCTCGCCGGTGCTCGATGATCGAGCGTGGTGACAGCGCAAGCTGCCGGGCGGGCTAACGACTGAGGTAACCGGGTTGGCGGACCAACATGGTGAACGTGGAAAAACCAAGAAACGTAAACGAAGCTGGCGACGTTGAAAAACAGAAACGCGAGCCGGCTCCGGTGCAACGATTTGTTATGCATCCTCTTTTTTGGGGGGTTCGGTCGGAATCTGTGTCCGCCATGCTATTCGCCACTCGTTGTCGCGACTCAGCAATACTAATATCTCGGCGCCGGTTTCATCCTGAACATTGCCACCATAATCATACTTGATGTGAAATCGCAATGTCACAACAGCGGTCGATTCAAAAAGACGGACGTCTATGTCTTCTTCTTGGAATTGATGCACCGTTGCCTGTTGTGCGAATTGGCGATAACTGTCGACCATGGCATCCCGTCCGACGATTTGACGCTGGAAGCCGGGCGGAATCATGACGACATCTTCAGCGTAGTAACGGTGAAGATCATCAAAACGACCTTGAAGCCATGTCTGGTTTAGGTCGCGGATGAGTTGTGAAATAACGGTCCTGTCGTCCATTTCTGATTCAGGATTTCTGTTCCAAGGCTCGACTTGGATGGATAACAGATGAGTGAACGGAATTCCGTTGAGTGTGCGTCATGCTCTGCGGAATTCAGTATAGGGGGATATCCGTCACGCTCAGTCGAAAAAGCAAACGCAGTGGCGATGATTCCGGCGGGCCGGGGACTGTCCCCAGCACCCCCGCCCCCGGAAGGTCGGAGCCCCGGACCTCGGACAGTTGGCTATTGTCGGCGCTTGGGTGGGGACGTCAATCGGATGGCGTCCGGGCCGGCGGGAACGAATTCACGCCAGATATGAGCGGCGAGGATGGACGTACAGTGCAGTTCGACCGGCGATACCATCGCCGGCTTTACAGTGCCGGGAGTCACGATCAAGTCTTGCGTTTGTCCAGACCGTTGATGAGCCCTCTGCGCTTGGCAAGTTCCAACAGCGGCACGCACTCCTGCGCGGATCCGCGACCGATGATGAAGAAGTCTCGGCGATCTGCTTTCGTGAATCGCCCGTTGCCTTCGGCGAGGTTGGCGGCGATCGAGAGCGCAGCGCGATTGAGTTGATCGGAGAGGTAGCCGTAGCCGCGGGGAAATTGCTCGGTTATTGACGCTGCTTGATCGGCGAAGTCGACGGCTTTTTGATAGACGTCGAGTTTCTCGAACATGAAGGTCATATGAGATTCCGTACGAAGAAGATGAACAGTTGAGCAGGTGATCAGGAGACCGCAGCGGAGCAGGTTCGGTCTTCTCCCTCAACTGCTCACCTGTTCTCCTGCTCCACTGCTCTATTGGCCTACGGCCAATCGGGGTGACAGGATTTGAACCTGCGGCCTCCTGCTCCCAAAGCAGGCGCTCTGCCAAGCTGAGCTACACCCCGTGGGAAACGTCGAAACGTCGAAACGTTGGAACGTCGAAACGTTGGAACGTGAAGAGCCATGGGCGGCGGTCTGCGGTCGAATGTCATCCGTCGAGTGTAGGCAGGTCAGCGGTGTCGTGGGCTGCGGTCTACGCGCACATAATACCGCCTGACGTGACGATTGGACGCTCCGCCGCCGATGATGCCGAGATCGATCAGGACGGCCAGGATCACGGCCAGGAGATAGATTCCGCTCACTGAACCGTTGGCATTGATGGCCCAGGCGTAGGCGAGCGTGGTCAGGGGCATGAAGAAAAAGCCCAACAGCGGCCAAAGGATCGTCTGGTAGGCGGCGCCGAGGTAGTCGCTGAAGATGACGACGAGGACGATGGCGACCCTCGGCGTGAAAAGGGCGAAGCAGCCGATCAAACAGGGCATGGCGCATAGTGTGGCAGGGCGAGTCGCTTGTGGCAACTTGCCGGGAGGCGTACACTCTCGCCTCGCGGTTTGACCCTCGGTCTGGGTGGCCGAATACCTTGCTCGGATGAGAGTTCAGCGATGTCTATGTTGATGCTTGCGGTTGACCTTGATGCGTACATCCCGATCGGCCTGTTGGTGGTCATGGCGATCGTGTTTGCCGCGGCGAACCTGCTCATGTCGCATGTGATGGGACCGCGGCGGGAAGGTCCGATCAAGGGCTCGACGTATGAATCGGGGATGGATCCGATCGGAAGCGCCCGCAAGCGATTCAACGTTCGGTTCTACATTCTTGCGATGACGTTCCTGGTGTTCGATGTCGAGATCATCTTTCTCTATCCGTGGGCGGTGACGTTCGCCAAGCTCGCTCCCCAAAGCGACGAGGCGGCGCTCTTTCTGGGGCGGATCATGTTCTTTATCGCGACGTCGATCATCGCCTACGTCTATGCGTGGCGCAAGGGTGTTTTCCGATGGGACTAAGGGAATTCCCGCCATCAGTCGAATGCGTCGCCGGCGTCCGATAGTGCCGAATTTGCGCGTGGCTATGGGGCGCCGTTAGCTTCTGACGATGGCGCGACGGCGCGGCGCCGGGGATCGCCCGAGGTCGTGCATTCGCGTTCATCCATGCGATTCGAGGTGTCGATAGACACAGCGTGGCGCCATGACTCGCCCCACGCCATGCACCATGAGGTGACACCACGAATGTGCTCGTCAATTCGACCGATTGCTTCACGTCTTGGAGCGGAAGAACAGAGCCGGATACAACTGCGACGCCTCATCGAGGATGAGGCGATCTGCATCGTATTCCAGCCCATTGTCAGTCTGTGCTCAGGCGAGACCATTGGCTATGAAGCGCTGTCGCGACCTGATCCGGAGTACGGTTTCGAACACGCCGGCCAGTTGTTTGAGGCAGCAGAGCAAGGTGGCAACCTACCCGAGCTGGAGATGGTCTGCCGTCGCGTGACGTTCGCCGCCGCCGCCGAGTGGCCGAACGATGCGCTGCTGTTCCTCAACTGCAGCCCGCCTGTGTTCGGTGGTGCAACGTTCCTTGATTTGATTGC
>JADFNO010000219.1 GCA_022563315.1 Planctomycetota bacterium
TGACTTCCCACGGGACCGTGAGGCCTAATTTCCAGTAGAGGGCGACAGCTTGGCCAGCACCCTCTCCCAATTTCCCCAGGTAAAACCCTGGAGGTCGTCGTCCGACCAACCTTGGGTGCGCAGGGCTTCGAGCAATGCGCCGTACTTGCGGGGGTGATCCAGATCGACGGGTAGGGCGTTTGCGGCGAAACCGCCATCGGCGTCGGAGCCTAATCCCACACCCTTGCGATGGCCCATCAGTTCACACACATGCTCGACGTGGGCGACACAATCGTCGATGGTTGCTCGGCCATCGGGGACGAGGAACTTGGAGAACAGGTTCAGGCCAATGACGCCGCCGCGGTCGCCGATCGCTTTGATCTGATCGTCGCGCAGGTGTCGTTGATTGTCGCCGGTGAGCTTGTGTGCATGCAGGTAATCTCTCTCCGAAGTGTCTCGCAGCGTATCACTGTACGATAGACGGCGCGATCGGCTCACGACCGCCAGCGAGCCGGGTTGTGCCAACCCGGTGGTCGCCCGAGGTCACTGTGCATCCGATCGCCATCTGTATACCGCGTCCACCGGCCCGACACGGGCCGGCTCGCCACAGACCTGTGATCGGGCGCGACTCGCCGCCGCGCTGGCCGATCGCTTCCATGTGAATCGTCGAGCGTGAATCGTTGCGGCTAGTCTCTGCAAGCAGAACACCCCTCACCCTGCCCTCTCCCCTCAAGGGGAGCCGGTGAAGAAGGGCAAGCTCAATGGTCCTCAGGATGCACGCCACGACATCATCATGACCAACTTTTCATCTGAGCAAGAAGAGTTCATCTCCGAGCCGATCGAGCCGGAGCCGGGGTCGTTTTCGACGGAACTTATGGCTCGCGGTTTGGCGGCGTTGCCGGGGGCGTTCACCTGGCGCGGCCGGCGGTACGAGGTGGTCGAGTGTCTGGACCACTTCAAGGAGTCAGCCCCGGAAGGGGGGAAGGCTGGCGGCGAGCGATACCTTCGCCGGCAGGTGTTCATCGTCGGGTTGGATACCGGCCAACGAGCCAAGCTATACATCCAGCGGCAAGCCCCACGGGGGGCCTCGGGGCGGGTGTCCAAGCAGTGGTGGTACCTCTACAGCATCAGCAGCAACGCGCAAGATGAGTAGCGGCCGGAGTTTTCGTTGCCTCCACCCCTGGCCGGGAGTACCGTACAGACCTATGCAGGCCCCCCCGATCACGATGGTGGAAGCGCGGGTCGCCGCTGAGGGCCAAGCCGGCTCGACGCAACGGCGGCTGGTGGCGGGGGTAGTCACGCTCGCGGCCGCAACCATCCTCGGCCTCGCTGCGTATCTGGAGCCATCGTCCACGGGGATTGGCACGCATACCCAGTTGCCGGCCATGCCGACCTGCGGCTGGATTGTGACGATGGACCTGCCCTGCCCCACGTGCGGGATGACCACGGCGTTCGCTCATGCCGCCAACGGCAACCTGCTCGCGGCGATCGGGGCCCAGCCGTTGGGGGCGGTCCTGGCCTTGGCTACGGCCATGACGCTGCTCGTGGGGGGATTCGTGGCGGTCACCGGCTCGCGGGTGGGATCGATCTTCGCCTCCCTGTGGGGTCGAAGGGCAGCGTGGATTCTTGCGGCTGGCGCGACAGGCGCCTGGGCTTACAAAGTCCTCGTATATAAGGGATTCTTGGGATGATGAGACGGCGCTGGTTACTGATGGGACTGATCGCGTTCACCGGCTTGAGGCTGGGCGGATGTGAGGCGGCCAGCCTGCTTGGCGGCATGGCCCAGAACTTCGAGTACTCAAAGCAGATCGAGGTCCTTTCCAAGTATGAAGGCCTCGAAAACCAGACCGTCGCCGTCCTCGTTCAGTGCGACATGGCCACGATGTACGAGAACCCCGATTTGGAGCTGATGATCGCGATGGGCGTGGCCGGGCGCATTCAGAACCAAGTGCCCGGCGTGGAGGTCGTCGATCCGCGCCGGGTCCATACCTGGAAGTACCGCACCCCGCAATGGTCGTCCATGCCTTTCGGCGAGATGGCCGATCGGCTCGACGTCGATCGCTTGGTGCACGTGGACATCTATGAGTACCGGTTGCATCCGCCGGGCAATCGTTTTCTGTGGGACGGCGTGTGCGCGGCAAACGTCGGCATCATCGAGCGCGGCGGCTACGACCCGGACACGTTCGTCGACAGCTTCGACGTCCAGAGTCGGTTTCCTGATCTCGAAGGCGTGGGACGGGATAACGCCAGTCGAGAGCAGATCAGGACCGGTCTGCTCGGCCCGTTTGTGCAGCGGACGGCGTGGCTGTTCCATACCCACCTGGAGCCGAAGTATCCTGACAAGTACAAACCACTGCCGAAATGATCGTAATGATCGTAATGATCGCAATGATCGCAATGATCGCCTCTGGGCCGGACCGTTCTCGGCGCCGACTGGGGACGCGATGAAGGATCGCCCATGAATCGAATCACACGGATAGCGTCAACGCTCGGTCTTGTTGCTGCCGCCGGTGCTGCGCTGTCGTCGTGCAATATCGTCGCCCCGGCGGCATACCTCATCGGCGGACAAGACAAGGTCGATGCGCAGTTCGCGCTGAGCGATCGCCCCACCGTTGTCTTCGTGGACGATCCCGAGAACATCCTCCCGGCTCGGCGCCTTCGTCGTCTGATTGGAGACAGAGTCGCGCAGGAACTGATGGTGAAGAAGCTGGTTTCGATCACCATTAGCTCAGCGGATGCGATGGCGGTGGCGGGTCGCGAGCGGTTCGGCGAGCAGATGCCGATCGACGCCATCGGGCGAGCGGTCGGCGCCGAACAAGTCCTGTTCATCAATATGGTCGCGTTCTCGTTGAGCCCGGAGGGGATCACGCCGCGTCCCTCCGGAGCGTGCCAAGTGAAGGTGATCGACGTAACGAATCGCGAGCGGCTGTTTCCGACCGAAGAGAGCGGTTTCGCCAGTTCGTCGGGCTACCCCGTGCAGGTCGTGATGCGACCGGTCAGTCTCGAACGCTACCGAACCACGTCCTCGCGTCGCCGCATCAACGAGCAGTTGGCCAACGAGATTGCCGAGCAGATTACCAAGGTCTTTTATCGCCACGTGCCCCGCGAACTCGGTCGCAATCTGAATCCGCCGCGGTGAGAATCCTGCATGTGATTGATCCGGATCCTCGCGAAGCAGGCGCGTGCGTGCTTGGTCTCGCTGCCGACGCCCTCGCCCGGCTTGATCACCACCGCCACGATGTGCTCATCATCGGCGACACGTCGCGCATGATGCTCGCCGCCCGCTGCGGTCTTCGACCGTTCGGCGGCATCCCCGCGACGTTGGGGCGAACCGCACTGGCGAAGCGCGGTTTGGCGCGATTTCTCCACGCCGATGAGATCGTCAATGGTCGGTACGATTTGATTCATGCTTGGACGATGCCCGCTGCGGTCGTGGCCGCTGCGACCAGGCCCTGGCACACCATCATCGCCGGACCGCTCACCAGTCCGCCCGGACCATCCGTGTCCAAGCGGGCGATCATGCGGATCAATCGCTGCGCCGTCCGCGTGCTTGTGGCGACGCCCCAGTTGCATCGCGATTGGATCACAGTCGGCGTCGATCCACTCTTATGTACTTCGCAAATTCCGGGGGCGGGCGTTGATCGTCAACGTATCGCACCGGAGAATCGAACGCTGCTTCGGAGCCGGTGGGGTGTGGACGAGACCACGTTCGTCGTTGGACTTGTCGGTGAACCGCAGTCCCGCGTCGACACGCAAACCACGGTGATGGCCGCTGTTCGCGTCATCCACACCGGCCGGGCGGTGAAGCTGATCGTCCACCCTGGGGCCGGTTTGCGCCTCGCGGCGACAAGATGGGTCGATCAGTTGGGGATCGGTGATCTGCTCGTGGTCGAGGATGATCTGGCCCAGCCGTGGACGGTCGCGCCCGGGCTCGACGCCGCGCTGGTCGTGGCTCGTTCGGCTGGCGCTACGCCGGTTCGTCATTCGTCGTGCGGCTTGCTTGCGCCGTTGTGGATGATGGCGGCGAGCGTGCCCATCATCGCCGGCTCCAATCAGCCCGTGGCCGATCTTCTTGAGGACGAGCGCAGCGGATTGCTGGTTCAACCCGGCGATGTGAACGGAATCGCTCGTGGTATTCTCCGGCTCCATGACGACGCGGCGCTCTCCAAGCGGCTAAGTCAAGCTGCACAGCAACTCGTCACGAGTCGTTTCGACGCCGCGACCTTCGCCAAGTCCCTCGACGACATCTACCGGCAAACGTTCCGCGGCCAGCGCGTGATTACGAAGTTACAGACAGCGGTTCCGCCGGCTCAAACCGCTGCAAGAACCGCAGCACCTGCCACCCATCACTGATCGACGTGCAGCGAGTACGTCAGGCCTTGGGCCTCACTCCCTTGTGGTTAGGCAGGTTCAAAGCGTGCACTACACTCGGCCCATGATCCCTCGATCCCTCGATGCTTTCTTCAAGGACACGGCCCCCAGTTGGCGAAGAGGGCGAGGAGGTCGGGTACGCCGACGTTGCCGTCCCCGTCGAAATCGGCGGGATGCCCCGGGTTGGGCCCCCATGCCCCCAGCAAGATGAGCAGATCCTTCACGCCAACGTCACCGGTGCCGTCAAGATCCCACATGCATTCGCATTCATCGGGGATACCGTTGCCGTTGGTGTCCATGCTGGTGCCGGCCGCGATGTCGCAGGCGTCGGCCACACCGTTGTTGTTGCAATCAGGATCGACCGGACCGGTCGGGATGATTCTGTAGATCCGGCCTTGCCTCTTGCAGATATAGAGCTCACCGAACGCGTCCTCGCCGAATGAGGAGTACTTGTTGCCGGGCAGGTCGAGCTGATCCTGGATCTCCTGAAGCTCGATGATCTCGCCGTCTTCATGGCGAAGCAGCCAGATCCGAACGGAGAAGTAGTCCAAAAAGAGATAGGCCCCGTCGAGGTCGGGGATGGCGCAGCCGCGATAGACGTATCCGCCGATCACCACCGCCGGGTCGTCGGGGGGATTCTCGTATTCAAAGATCGGATCGACAAGCGTCGGGTCTGCGCAGTCGCAGCTCTTCGACGAGTGGCAGTGTGTCCCCTCTTTACAGTTCCAGCCGTAGTTCTC
>JADFNO010000220.1 GCA_022563315.1 Planctomycetota bacterium
CAACGACGCCGTCCACGACGAGGTCCGCGGGACAATCTCCCTTCTTCGGGCACGGCCCCCAGGTACCGAGCAAGAAGAGCAGATCCTTCACGCCAACGACGCCGTCCACGACGAGGTCCGCCGGGCAAGGCTCGGAAACGATGGTCGCTTCGGCGATCCGCGTGCGAAGACCCACGTCACCAGCGCCGACAGACGCATCTCCGAAGCCGAAGGATATCGGGGTTTGCTGATCGCCATCGAAAATCGCGATGCCGCCCTGCTGACCTACAGTAATCCAGACGGCCGCGGAGGACTGTCCGGGGTCGACACTCACGTCGATATAGCCTAACAATGTCGAGCCGAAGGGTCCATCGGCGATCGACAACTGGTTGTCAAACGCCTGGTGAGCCACGTCGTTTGTCAGACCGAAACTAGCGATAGAAACGGAGGTGAACGAAACCGACGGGCCGCCGACCGGAGTCGGGTTGAACGCCGAGCCGCCGGGGAAATTCCAAGGCTCCACAAAGTAGTCAGTGGGTGGGACCCCAGCGGCGGGCTCCCACCTGTTGAACCCAATGCCCCCCATGTTGGTATCGTTGTAGTTCCACGCGTGGGTGATGGTGCCGCCATCGATGGTGATGTCGTAGTTCGGTGAGAGGACGTCTTGATTTGTTTCACCAAACTCCCAATAGATGAACAAACGGCCACCGTCAACCAGCATTGGGTTTTCCTTCGCCGTGTCGCCGGGATGCGGCGCGTCGTTCTCGTTCTGTGCACCAGGCACGTTGCCGTCCAAGTCGAAGTAGAGACGACCGCCGTCGGACTGCCCTTTCCCGCCTCCCCCAAACAGGCACACGATGAACGGCTGGATATCGAACGCGTCGACGATCCCGTCGCCGTTGACGTCGCCCGCACCGGGGCCACACGGTTGTATGTTGCCGTACAGCAGATCGAGGAACGGCGCGATGTCGAGCGCGTCGACGCTGCCGTCGCAGTTCGTGTCCGCGCTCTCGCAGCCGCCGGGCACCAAAGCCTGCAGGCCATCGATTACCACAAAGTCGCCGGTGTATTCGATCCGGCCGATCGCCGCGCCTGAACTCCAGCCGTGCCAATCCAGCACTCCGTCACCAGTATCGCTGTGTGAATACTGGAACTCGACTTCGCCAATCAGACCACCGCCGGGAGTGTAGAAGGCGACGGTGATCAGGGCGGGATCTGGAAACCCGGCCCTGGTGGCAGCGCCCCAATAGGCGCCAAAGCTAAAAATCTCCGTGGCGAAGGTGATCACGGCGGTCGAAGGCCCAGCGTTCAAGCCCATGCCCTTGACCCCGTCAGACACCTGGGCGGGGCCGGAGCTGCCCAGTCCGAAAACGGCCACCCCCGGTTCGTAAACGAGCATGACATCATTAGCGATCGAGGCCATGCCGCCCATAATCAACGTCGGATCGTCAAGGAAAAAGTTGGGATTGTCGACGTAGTTCGGGAACGCCTCCCAAGTCTCGGAAAAGTCGCCCGCAAAGGGATCGATTTCGCCTAAACCGCCACCCAATACTAGATTCGCGGGGCAGGCCGCAAGAAGCACCGCAGCCAAGAATGTCTTTCGTTTCATTCCTTTTCCGCCTCCTGAAAAAAACCGGTTCGAGGGGCTCCCGGCACGAACGATCGACCAATGAAAAAAGAGCCCGTCGCTCGTTGTCGGCCCTCTGATCCCGCTGGACCTTACGGGCACACCGGCCCTGATGCAAGGATAATCAAAGAAGAATTCCAGGCGCACCAGGCTCAAACCATGAACACTCGCAGCACCTAGAGGATCGCCCAAGCTTCGCGGCGCTCATCAGTGCAGCTACCCCCCGACGCCAGGATGCCTTGATACGTTGATGGGCGGGTGCCATGCTTTAACCGTCTTAGGGCAAAGCATGCTTCACCGCTGCGCGGACGAAGCATGGCACCCGCGAAACGCACGAGAATTATTTGGGATTCGTATTAGAACCTCTTTCTCTTCATCTTTGGGCACAATGACGAGCACGAGACTCAGGCCTCAGCCGGCGTCATCGCAGGTTCTGCCTTCTGTCACGCCTGCACCCAAGAGACGGTGATCATAACCGTAGTGAGGTCACCAGTCTCTGTCCTTGGGGATGGGCGAGCCGTCTTCCTTACGGACACGGCCCCCAGGCGCCCAGCAAGATGAGCAGATCCTTCACGCCAACGTCGTTGCTGTCGTCGAAGTCGGCGGGACAATCTCCCTTCTTCGGGCACGGCCCCCAAGTGCCCAGCAAGATGAGCAGATCCTTCACACCCACGTTGTTGCTGTCATCGAGGTCCCAGGGGCAGGCGTTCTCGACGGTGATTCCGACGGCATCGACGAAGAAGTTGCTCCGCATCGGCCCAGTAACGGTGCTGTCGATACTTAGCAGATGACTTTCGCCGTCCGCGAACGGGCTGATGTCGATCGTGACCTCGGTCCAGGGTGGTACTCGCCCACCTCCGACTCCAAGACGGTGAAGAGAACGACACGGTCCAATGACACTGTGAGGAAGTCGACGCCGTTTCCACTGTCGGAGGTGATGTCCAGCCAAAACGTCAGCATGGCGGTCCCGCTTGGAATCGTGACCTCTTGTCGTAGATACCCGATCTCCAGCATGGTGGCGCCGCCAAACCACGCCCACCAATCGCCCTCGAAGGCGTCTCCGAAGAAATCAGTGCATGTTCCCGCGGAACAGATGGGTGAGCCGAAGTTCGTCGAGAACTCATCCCAGACGGGGTTGGGCGACCCCATCTCGAACCCGCCGTCGGCAACGATCTGGGCGTGGGCGGTGAGGTTGATTGCTAAGTAAAGGCCGGCGATGGCGACCACAACTGTCTTGCCTATACACATGCGCATGTTCTCCGAACTCCGAACTGAGCAACGACGCCGGGACCTGGAAGATTCCCATAATCCCGCATGCTTCGATGTGGGAGGCCGTGGGGTTGCCGCTTCGTTGGCCGACTATAACAGCCCCCCGCGCGAGATCCCACAGGTTTGCACCTGATTGACGATCCTCACCGGTGAGGCTTCTCCCTGGAACCGAGGGCTGGGGCGAGCAGTGACTTGATCAAGGGGACGAATCCGCCGATAAGCGGCTCGTGGAGCAGTTCGATCTCATCTGTTTAGGCTGCGGGCCGGCCGGGGAAAAGGCCGCGACGCAGGCCAGTTATTTCGGTCACCGTGTGGCGATCGTCGAGCGTGAGCCGCGGCCCGGCGGGGCGATGGTCAACACCGGGACGCTTCCCTCCAAAGTGTTGCGCGAGACGGCGCTGTTGTGCTCGGCCTTTCGGCGACGACCGTTGCCGGGCATGGACTACACCGTTGACACCAAGTCGTCCATGACCAAGTTCATGGCCAGGCAACATCTGGCGCAAATGGAAGAGCACGATCGCATCGAAGCGTCGATCGATCGGCACAATATCGCCGTCTTCCGTGGGTTCGGACGAATCCTTGATCCGAACACGATCGAGATCGAATCGGAATCGGGCGAGCGAACCCGAATCTCGGCCAAGTTCATCCTTCTCGCGACCGGATCATCACCGGTTCAACCGGATCACGTTCCCTTTGATCATCCGCGCGTGGTGGACGCCGACGGCGTACTTGAACTGGACCGCATGCCGAGCTCGATGATCGTGGTGGGCGGCGGCGTCATCGGGTGCGAGTACGCGTGCATGTTCGCCGAGATTGGCGTGAAGGTGACGCTGGTCGAGCCTCGCCCGGAGATTCTGCCCTTTGTCGATGTGGAATGTCGTGACCTGTTGCTCAAAGCGATGCGTCAGGAAGAGATCGACATCCGACTCGGCGACGCGGTGAACACGGTCGAGCCGAGCGATGATGACGTTAAGGTTCAATGCGCCGATGGAGATGAGCTTGCCGCGGACGTCCTGCTGTGGGCGGCCGGTCGATCGAGCAACACACAGAACCTCGGGCTCGAAGCTGTGGGCGTGGAGATGGGGAAGCGCGGGCTGGTGTTGGTCAACGAGACCTATCAGACGAGCGTGCCCAGCATCTATGCGGCCGGGGACGTCATCGGATTTCCCGCCCTCGCCTCCACGTCGATGGAGCAGGGACGCGTGGCGGCGTGTCACATGTTTAGCATCAATTTCAAGAAGAAGCTGGCCAAGACGATGCCCATCGGCCTCTACACGATTCCCGCGGTCTCAATGGTCGGACTGACCGAGTCCGAGGCCCGTGAGGCCGGCCGAAGCATCGTCGTTGGGCGCGCTGCCTACCGCAATAATGCTCGCGGAAGAATGCTCGGCGACCAGCAAGGGCTCGTAAAGTGCGTGTTCGATCGCGAAACGCACGCATTGCTCGGGACCACGATCATTGGAGAATCTGCCACCGAGCTCATTCATTTGGCGCAATGCGTTTTGATCCAAGGCGTCGGGATCGAGTATTTCATCGACGCTTGCTTCAACTACCCGTCACTGAGCGAGTTGTACAAGTACGCCGCATACGATGCGCTGCAAGTACTTGCGCGCGACAAGGGTAGCCGCGAGGCCCAATCGGGTCGCGCTGTCGCTTGAGCAGCTGCGTAACGATACAGCCTTGTCTCTATCGACGACCTGCGGATTTGCATCCGCAGCTATGAATCCGGTTTTCGTTCGTGGCCGTTTGCTACCGCAGCCCCAACCACCGGGCGAAGCGTCCGGGTGGCACGTCTTCGATAAGTCCGTCGCCGCCGGTAATCGCCGCCGCCGCCGCATATCCACTGCGCACGGCACCTTCCATCGTGGCGGGCCAACCTGTATCACACCAATCTCCAGCGAGGAAGAGGTTCTCGATACCGCCCCCACCCACACCCACGTACCCCGCGCTTGCACTGGGTCTCCACTGCTCAACCTGTGGCGTGGCGGCGAACGTCGCTCGCTTCTCCTTGATGCTGCGCGCCTGGATCGGTTTCAACCCGACCGATTTCGGCACCGCGTCGTGGATTTCCCGGACGACCCGATCGATGATCTCGTCTTCGTCGAGCTTCATCCATTCGTCAGCGGCGCTGATGACGGCGTGTATGTATTGTCGACCTTGCTC
>JADFNO010000051.1 GCA_022563315.1 Planctomycetota bacterium
CGCAAGAGTCTGCGGGTTGCCACCGCGCAGCTATTACGTCAAACTGCGATCTCGCTCGCATATGGGCCATAGCCGCGCGGTGGCAACCCGCGGGTATTCGCTTTCGACCTCAAAAATCTTGCTTTGGAGTAGGGCTCGCTCTACAATCGCCGAGCTGCCCCCAAAGGTATGCGGAGGCCGTATGGCGAAGGCTCGACCACTTGTGATTCTCCTGATCGTTGCGACGACGATCGCGCTGGGCGATTCGTGGCGTGTGCTGGGCGCGTCCAACGCTGCAAACCTGAGCGGCTCATCGGCCACGTGCGGCGGGCAAACGTATTGCGATGATGATGAACCTCAGCCTGCCTTGAACTCAGAGGCGGTTGATACCCCTCTGGCATGTTGTGAGCATCTGGGAACGTGCGATTGCCAATGCTGCCGTCCATTGGTTGGCATTGTGCAGTTGTTCCTCGATCAACGCCGCGTGAAGAGCTCTAATCATTGCCAGGCACAGTCGTGCGATCAATTCGATGCGCGGCGGTTTCCTGTTCAATTGCAATCTTGGTTGCGCGCATCGCAACGCCCACCCGGTGGTCACACCGCGTCACTTCTTGGATTGAGCTGTTTGCTCATCGTCTAGCCGCAGCGTGCAAAGTTCGCATTATTGTTGACCTGCGGCAGGCAGCGTTTCGCTGCGCTGTCGTGACGTTTGATGACAATGAGATATTTGTAAAGGGAACGAATCGTGAATCGTATGATCATTCTTCATAGCGTGTTGGCCCTCGGATTGGTCGGGTGCCACGAGCAACAATCGGCGTCAATGCAGGGGCAAGGCCAAGTTGACCTCGCCGCGGTCGACGACGAGGCGATGCCCACCGGACCGGTGGCAACGATGTGGATCAAGGGCATGGCCTGCCCGTTTTGTGCGACGAATCTGGAAGGTCAGCTTGAAAAGATCGAGGGTATAAAGAAGATCATTATTGATCTGGGTACAGGCAAGGTTGTCATGGTCTTGGACTCGACGACGCCGGCGACGAAGGAAGCGATGGCAAAAGCGGTTGATAACTCCGGCTTCACGTTGGACCGCATCGAGATGCCGTGACGCTTGAACACGTGTATATATAAAGGTTACACCGATGAATCATAAATACCTTGTTGGGGCCGTGATCGCGGCTGGTTGTGTGCCGATGGTTTCAGCTCAAGAGGCGATCAATTTCAATAGCGCTTTGCAGCCCGCGAAGGGGGCGATGATCGTTCGTCAGCAACTTCGGTACTTCGAGGCTGATTTTGTCAACGCGATGATGAATCGTGATATCGAGCAATATCAGCTCTCGACCACGATCGTCTACGGCGTTGAGCCTGATCTGACGTTGATCTTCAACGCGCCGTATCGGTTCCGGAAGATCGATGACAACCTCTCAGGCGTCACGCACCGCGACGAAGGGTTCGCGGATATGACCGCACTCGTCAAGTATCAGCTCTATCACGTCGATACGGGGCCGACCGACACCGCGCGGCTGAACCTCCTGGGCGGCATGGAAGTTCGCAGCGGCGACAGCAACTTCTCCAGCGACTCGTATGATCCGCTGTTGGGGTTGGTGTACACGCAGTCGCACGGCCGGCATGGCTTTGATGCGGCTCTTCTTTGGAAATTCAACACCGCAGGCGGCCCCGCGCCTGACCGATTACGGTACGACGTAGCGTATGTGTATCGCTTGCAGCCCGAGCAATACACAGTGGACAAATTGACGGCATTGTTCGCCGTACTTGAACTGAACGGTTCCTACGAAACCAACGGCGATCAAGAACTGTTCCTCTCGCCCGGGATTCAATATGTCACGCGCAAATGGGCGTTGGAGGCGACGGTGCAACTCCCCATTTGGCAGGACCTGGATGCGAGAATGGAGCGCGACTTCATCATCGGCCTGAGCTTGCGCTTGCACTTTTGAGTGAGGCCAAGATTGCCCGCGCGGCGGATAATCGTTCGACTGACGCCCACGGGCTCGAGCCCGTGGGCTTCCCTGCACCGTCTACGCAACTGTGTAGCAGCCTAGCGGCTCGTTGCTCCGGTGCCACGGGTTCACGCGCAGCGGCAGTATGACGGAAGAATCTGCGGGGTTACTCCCGATGAAATCGGGACAGCTATTGCGGCTCAACGTGGTCTCCTACGCATGTGGGTCATAGCCGCGCGGTGGTAACCCCCGGATCTTCGCGCACCGCATCTCTTTAGATTTCGTGCCTTCTCACGCCGCCGGTTAGCGGCGTTGACTAGACGCGGCAACGGTGGTGAGCGTGTTCATTGGCGGTACGCTCAGTCAGTTGATCACTTTGTTAGGGCAGGGTTCCGTTGCTCTGGTGCCGCGGGCTTGCGGGCAGCGGAAACCCGTGCGGTCGTGCCTGGCGTTGCAAAGAAGCACTGGTTTCGGCTTCGCCGGAACCGGTGGCACCATAGAATTCGTAGCAGATGATCGACCCGACGGGCCCTTGAGTTCCTTGAGCTGGGATGCGAGAATGTGGGATGAAAGGCAGGCCAGACCAACCAGCCGGTGTTGTGTCACGTTTTCAACATCAAACGCCAAGGGCAGAGAATCCAAATGAGTAGCGTGATGGGCGTTCCACAGATAAGAGTTCTCGGGGTCTATCGCAACTTGGTAACGGAAGAACTGCTTCAGGAGCAGTTCCAGATCCTTTATGATTATGAAATGTCGGAGGCAGACCGACGTCGGGCCTATCGCAATTGTCGCGACCAGTTGGACTCCGTTGTCCTGATCGAACTGCTTGTGAACACGAACGGACATCCTTTCAATCCGGGTGACCTCACCCAGTGGTGCGACGGGCTGCCTATGGACAGTTGGCAGGCGCCGTGGGCTGAGGCGTACCTGTCGCTGGACGGCAAATCCCTGCTTGTTGAGCGGGGGGCCAGCCCACCGAATGTAGAGAGATTTCGTTATGCGTTCTTCTTACATGTTTGGCAACAACACAAGCCGCTTCTGACGAGCCAGGGTGAACTCGACTGCCCGCGTCCAGTAGAAATGCCCGAGAGATTGAGGCGGCTGGTACCATTTGTTCCTGTAGATTGAAACCTCTCCCGAATAGATGTCACATCGACCGGTGCTCCGGGTTGGCGCGCAGCGGAAACCCGTGCGGTCGAGCGTGGCGTTGCTAAGAAGCACTGGTTTCGGCTTCGTCGGAACAATTGGCACCGGATATGTCGCAACTCAATCGTTCGATCACGCCGCCGGTTCGCGGCGCTGATCGGGCGCACCGGCCGCGGTTGCGCGTTGATTCGACGCCAGTTGGATCGCGAATTCGACCGCGGCGGTTATCGAGCCTGCACTTGCCTTGTTCTTCCCGGCGATGTCAAACGCGGTGCCGTGATCGGGGCTGGTGCGGATAATCGGCAGGCCCAACGTCCAGTTCACCGCCTGGTCCCACCCCAGCAGTTTGACGGGGATAAGACCCTGATCGTGATACATCGCCACCACGAGATCGTACTCGCCGGAGGCCGCGGCGACGAAGACGGTGTCGGCGGGGAAGGGGCCCTGCACATTGATGTCTGCTTCCCGGGCGACGGCGATCGCCGGGGCAATCACGCGCGTTTCTTCATCGCCGAAGTGCCCGCTTTCGCCCGCGTGTGGGTTCAGGCCCGTCACCGCAATCCTCGGCACCTCGATCCCCAGGTGTCGGCATGCTTCATGTCCCAGATCAATGGGATCGAACACCTTGCCGATCGTCAGCACGTTGCGGACATCCATCAGCGGCAAGTGCGTGGTGGCGAGCACGACGCGAAGCCGAGGTGAGACGAACATCATGGCGTGCCGCTTGGCTTTGGTGCGATAGGCCAGCAGCTCGGTATGTCCCGGCCAGTTGAACCCGGCCAGATGCCAGGCTTCCTTACAGATCGGACCCGTGACTATCGCATCGATGTGACGCGGATGATCGGGGGGTCGCGTCGCATCGATGATCGCTTCTTCGACAAACGACTTGGAGGCGATTCCGCCGGCCTTGGAGGGCCCGCGCGGCGACTGAATGAACCCGTCGTACTCGTCGAAGTCGAGCACGACCACGTTCTCGGTGATCAGCTTGTTCGTGCGATTGGAGTCGTGCTGTACGCGGTACCAATATGGATCGTATTCGAGCTGGTCGGCGGCATAGGCCAGCAGTTCGTTGAGACCGTAGATGACGAATCGCGCCTGACGGCGCACGTGCGGATCGGACAGCGCCTTGACGATCACTTCCGGTCCGATCCCCGACGGGTCACCCATGGTGATGCCGATGGTGGGGCGGTGCGCATGGTTGGGCCCGTTCGCCATCACCTTATGGTAACAAGAGTTACGTGCAGGTGCGAGCGTCCAGCTCAGCGCCCCGCCAGGTGTGTTTGCGGTTATCGGCCTGGCTCAGCGGGCCGTGGCGGCCTGCTGATACTCGACGAACTCCACCTCGATGCCGTCGGGATCGTGGAAGTACAACCGTCGGCCTGGCTCATAGTCCGCTTCAAGGTGGGGGGATAAGCCATGCTTTGTCAGACGCGCTCGGACGGCATCCAGATCATCGACGACGAAACCGAAGTGATTCAGGCCGACGGCGCTGTAGTCCACCGGCGGACGGTCGGTTGCGTCCGGCGAGCTTTGGAAGAGTGCCAGGTAGCAGCGGTCATCCCCGACATGGGCGGCCGGGGTACCGTCGCTGGTCGTTCCTTGCCAACGGACGTGCAGCCCCAGCAGATCGCAGTACAGATCGATCGAGCGTTGTAGATCGGACACGGTGAGATTGATGTGTTCAAGAAACATGGGGAGGCTCCTATTTTCGAGAGGTATTCTATTGCGAAAATACCCATACCCCGTGACGTAATCATAAGTATGGCCCCTGAGGTCCGGCGTACGGTCGGCTTGTTTGGGTGACGCAATCCGATCGGGGTGGGTCGAGCCGGCCTTGTAGTCTGAATACGATGCCTCGACCGACGGCCCGAGCTGCTGTATGACCGATCCCCGCACAGACCAGATTGCCCGTGAGGCGGCTCGACTGATCGAGACCGGGCAGGCCGAGTCCATTGACGCCGCCATTCGCGCCGCGGCCCATGCACTGGGTTGCCACGATGCGCCAATGCCGGGCGCGGGGCGAGTCCGCCAACACGCCCAGGCCATGTCCATGCAGGCGATGGGGGATGAGGGCTACGCGGATTCGGTTCGCAATGTATGGGAGATCGCTGAGCAATTGATGACGGTGCTGCAGCAGGGCATGCCCGATGCGCCGACGCTGCTCGTCGGCCGAGCCGCCAAAGGTCAGATCGACGCGGGTGTTACGATCCACATTCGCATCTACACCAAATCATCAATTGGAGAGATCGCCCAAGTGCTGGCCGATTTCGACTACGACGAACCAGCGTTCGAGACCGCCCAGACCAAATCGGGTCGGCTCGATCGGCTGCGCTTCGTGGAAGAGGGCATCGAGATTGTGCTGACACGTTGTTTGCCGGAGATGTTCACCGACGCGCAGGTTGATCTTTTCAAAGGTCACGCGATCGAAACGGCGACGCTCGACGAGTTGCGCGATCGGTTGAAGTGAGGGTGTATTGAGTCCTGTGAAGGCAATGTTCGATGGTTAGGTTGAGTTGACGCCTATCTCTCCTAGCCGCACATGAATATGTGCGGACGCCCGCGGATATGCATCCGCGGCTAGTACGACTGACCTCCGTTGGAGCCGGCCCCTCCCTAGTCCGGGGGCGGGCCGGGATCGGCGCAGCCGCTGAGATCGCACATGACAGTCAATAAATCAAGCCCGCACCCGGGCTGAGGACAGCCCGGCTCGGATCGACGTATCGTTGGTTGCCGTGAAGCGCCGTCTTACGAAGGTCGTTGTGTTTCTCCTCCTCGGCATGGTCGTGAATGTCGCGGTCGCTTGGGGGTGTGCGGTCACGGGCCCGCATTCTTGGATGCTTGACGACTTACGGTTGCTTTCGGATCAAGAGAAAGAACGACTATGGCAGCGCTACATCGGTGAGTTCGACCAGGACGAGCGAATCTACGGAGGGACCTCCTCCTCGGCGCGCTTGACGCATATCAACCTCGCGAGTTTCCCAAAGGTATTTGAGCCAAGGGCTGACCCGGTTATTCTTGCGAGCTGCGACATTGTTCGAGCAGGCCTGCCGTTCCGTTCATTGGAGGGAAGCACGCATTCTCGGGACAGGCGGGACGAACACAAGCTATGGAATGAACATCTGATGTCCGTCCGTCGGGTGCTGCTAACAGAGCGCACGCTCTCTTGGTTTGGCCAGATTCCTACGAAGCCCATCTGGCCCGGCTTCGCGATCAATACCTTTTTCTACGCTGCGATTGTGTGGGGGTTGTGGTCGAGTCCCTTCACCGCGCGCCGAATGGTTCGTCGCAAGCGCGGGCGGTGCATCAACTGCGGCTACGACCTGCGCGGAACTTCCGGGGTCAATTCCGGGGGCGGGGGTGGGGGCGTGTGTTCGGAGTGTGGGGCGCAAAGTGCGTAATGCCCGGCGATGACATCGCCGGCTTTGCAGGGGATCAGATGGCGTCCGATTCTCGCACGCGACCCGGACCTTCCTCACTCGCCAAGCTCGTTCGTCAGGTCCGGCTTCTTACCCTCGATGCCTTGATGCCTTCCTCACCCAATTCCCCCTTTGAGCGGGGGGCCGGGGCCGAACTTCGCTTTGAGCTTGCGGATGGCCGGATCGTCGGGCTTGAGCACCTCGGCTTCCTGTTCGAGCTTGACGGCGCGCAGTGAAAGACTGATGCGGCGCGTCTTGGCATCAACGTCGAGCACCTTGAGGGTGATGATCTCGTCGGGCTTGACGATTTGGGAGACTTTGTTGACGCGGTTGCCCGCCAACTGCGAAATGTGCAGGAGCCCCTCAACGCCGGGGGCAAGCTCGACGAACGCGCCGTAGGGCATGATGCGGGTGACTCGGCCGGTGACGGTATCGCCGGCTGAGATGTCAGCGACCTTCGCGTCATACGGGTCGGCCAGGCATTGCTTCATGCCCAAGCCGATGCGGGGCGGATCGTGCTCGCGATCAATCTTGAGAATCTGGACCGTGACCTGTTGGCCTTCCTTGACGACTTCGGAGGGATGCTTGAGGCGTTGGTAGGCAAGATCGGAGATGTGGATGAGCCCGTCCATTCCGCCGAGGTCGGCGAACGCGCCGTAGGGTTGTAGCGAGGTGATGACCGCCGATCGTTGGTCGCCTTCCTTGAGTTCGTCTAGCAGTTTCTCGCGCAAGCGCGTGCGCTCCGCTTGAAGGGTCGAGCGGCGACTGAGAATGATGCGCCCGCGATTGCGGTCCAGCTCGATGATCTCGCAGGGCATCTTCTCGCCGACGAAAACGGAAAGATCGTCGATGTGGCGTAGATCGACTTGGCCGGCCGGCATGAAGGCTTTGTGTTGGGCGACCTCCATCTCCAGCCCGCCCTTGTTGGTGCCGGTGCAGCGTGCTTCGATGACTTGGCCGACGGCCATCGAGTCATACGCGGCTTTGCGCACGGCCCCTTCGCGCGAGAGGATCAGTATGCCATCCTTCTCATCGAAGCGGTCGATGACGAAGGGCAGCTTCTGGCCGACGGTGGGGGGAGTCTCGAATTGGTTGAGCGGGCAGACGCCTTGGGACTTCGGGCCGAACTCGACAAACACATCACCACGGTGGATAGCAACGATGACGCCCGTCTTGAGTTCGAGCAGCTGGTGGCTCGCGTCGGACCGAGGCCGTTCCGCCATGTCGAGCATGTCCTCGAAGCTCATATCGCCCAGCGCCGCCTCGATCTCCGCCTGGAGCTTCGCGTCGAGGTCGGCGGAGCCGGGGGACCGTGATTTATCCGGTGTTTCGCTCATGACTGCTCACGTGCCGGTGAGTGTACTTCAAGCACCGGCAGTGTGACGTCAGCGCAGGCCAACACGCCCATCGTGCGGGTCGCAGTGACTTCGGTGACCTTGACCTGAACGACCGATCCGCGCGGGCGATCGGTGGGAACGTGGATCAGCGCGTAGTGATCGCACCGCCCCGTGGCCAGGTTCGGATCATCGCGGTCGCGCTGCTCGACAATCACGCGGACGGTGCGGCCAAGGAGCCGTCGGCGATAGCGGATCGACAATCCATCGGTGGGATCGTTTTCCATATCGATCAGCCGTCGCACGCGCGATTTGGTGGTCGGTGCATCGACGAATGAATCGGTCCATCTGGCGGCGGCGGTCCCGCGCTTGGGGCTGAAGGGAAACACGTGCATGTGGAGGTAGCCGACGCGCTGCGCAACCTGGAGCGTTTGGGCAAAATCCGCCTCGGTTTCGCCGGGGAAGCCGCAGATGATGTCGGTTGTGATGGCGGGCCCAAGCCCGTCGTTTGTGATCGCGCCGTTGACTCGGTCGATCATTTCCAGGTACGCACCGATGCGGTACTGGCGATTCATCCGGCGGAGCACGGCGTCGGACCCGGATTGCAACGGCAGGTGCAGGTGGGGCACGACGACCGGGGCGTTGGCGACCATCGCGTCCAGCAACGGCTCCGTCACGTCGCCCGGCTCCATCGAGCTGAGCCGTAGCCGCGCCAGACCCGGAACCTGAGCGACGGCGTCGACCAGGTCCGCCAGCGGCTCACTGCCGGGCCGAGCCTGACGGCGGCGCAGGGCCGTCTCGTGCCCGTACGCCCCGATGAACACCCCAGTGAGGACGATCTCGCGGTGCCCCAGCTCCACTAACTGCCCGGCCTCAGCCACGGCATCGCAGATCGTTTTTGACCGCAGGGTCCTACGAATCTGGGGGATGATGCAGAAGGTGCAGCACGCGTCGCACCCATCCTGGATCTTCAGCTCGGCCCGGACGTGAGCAGAGGCGGTGCTCCGCGGCGGCACAACCGTCAACGCGACAACCCCCGCGGCGGAACTAGCTGGCCGGGGCCTGCGTATTGGCACCTGTGGGCGATGGCGACCGAGCCATTCGTCCAGTCGCTGGGCGAAGCGCTCAGGCATGGCGAGGCCGTCTTCCGTGTCGTGGCTGATCACGCGGTCTCGGCCGTTGACCAGACCAGCCGCTTCCTCAGCGTTGGTAGCTGCGTAACAGCCGGTGACGAGGACCATCGGCTCAAGACCGTTGTGCATGGGGTCGTGCAAGTGATCATCCTGAGCGTGCTGAGCTCTATTGGATTGGCGTTTCAAAGCGCGCCGAAGCGCGTGGCGACTCTTGGCCGCGGCGGTGTTGGTCACGCTACAGCTATGGATGACCTCAACCTCGGCCCACTGCCCCGGTCCGGCCCGCTCCAGCCCCCGGTCAGCCAACAGGCTCTCCAGCTCCCGAGCCTCGGCGTGGTTGACGCGGCAGCCCAGCGTCGTGAGTCGGTACTTCATACGTCGTGGCCTCGGCGATCATGCTATCGGCCGGGTCTCGCCGCGTCAGCCCGCCCGCCATCTCCGCTGGTTCCCGCCATTTTGCGTGTCCCGGACGGGGGTGCTTCGGTTATGATCCATCCGTTCGGAGCGGTGGGTGGGCCACCGCCCAGCGCCCGCGACTGGATGGTGGTGGAAAACGTCCGGTCAGCAGGTTTCTTCTTATGGAGATCTAGAGCACATGGCTAGTCAAAAGGCTGCCTGGGGGATGGAAATTGGCGCGCATGCCATCAAGGCCCTTCGGCTGGAGCGCGATGGCGACAAGGTCGCCGTCACCGACTTCGCGATCATTCCTCTGAAGCGGGTTCTGGCCACCCCGGACATCGACGAGAACGAGATTATTCGTCTCGCCCTGGGCCAGTTCATTAGTCAAAAGGCGTTGGAAGGCGAGCACTTGGTGATGTCCGTGCCGGGCCATGCCGCCTTTGCCCGCTTCGCCAAGCTGCCGCCCGTCGAGCCGAAGAAGGTGGCCGACATCGTCAAGTTCGAGGCGGTCCAGCAGATTCCCTTCCCGATCGACGAGGTCGAGTGGGACTACCAAACCTTTGTGAGTGCTGACTCGCCAGAGGTCGAGGTGGGGATCTTTGCCATCACCCGCGAGCGCGTGCAGCAGCGACTGAACCTCTATTCCGAGTTGGGCATCAGCCCCGAGGCGCTGACGCTCAGTCCCGTCGCCGTCTTCAACGCCATGTCATTCGACCACAATCTGGCCAAGCGCAAAGAACCGGTCATCTACCTCGACATCGGCACCTACGCGACGGACGTGGTGATCGCTGACCGCGGTCGCTGCTGGATTCGAACCTTCCCGCTCGGCGGCACCCACTTCACCGAAGCGATCGCCCGCACGTTCAAGCTCGGGTATTCCAAAGCGGACAAGCTCAAGCAGGAGGCGGCCGCCAGCAAGTATGCCAAGCAGATCATGCAGGCCATGCGTCCGGTCTTCAGCGACCTGCTCCAGGACCTCCAACGATCGATCGGGTACTACCAGACGCTGCACCGGGAGGCTGAGCTGAAAACCATGGTCGGGATCGGCTCGACGTTCAAGATTCCCGGCCTACGAAAGTTCCTTGGCCAGCAACTGCAACTGAACGTCATCCGTCTGGATGAGTACAAGCAGATCTCGGTTGGCGGTCGGGACGCCGCGTCGTTCGCCCAGAACGCCGTGGGCATGGCGACCGCGTACGGACTGGCCTTGCAGGGTGTCGGGTTGGCTCAAATCGACGTCAACCTCGTGCCCGTCGAGGCGCTGCGAGCTCAGCTGTGGCATGAGAAGACCAAGTGGTTCGCCGCCGCCGCGGCCATTGCCGTCGCGGGCGCGGGCATGATGCTCTATCGACCCATTGCAGACAAAGGCGCCATGAGCCCCACGCCGCCGCCGGTCGTGGCCCGAGTGCTCAGCACCGGCGATCGACTCAAGCGTGAGTATGACGAACTCCAAATGACCGCCGATGTCGGGTTTGCCGCGGAAAACTTCAGACGGCTCGTCGATTACCGCGACATCTGGCCCTACCTGGTCCATGATGCGGCCGACGCCTTGGCTTCAACCAAGCCGCAGGCCGACCTGCTCGGCGGCGACCTCGACAAGATCCGCGCCATCAAACCTCAGGAGCGACGGCTTGTGCGGCTGCGACACCTCGACGGCAACTACACTTTCGATGCCGCCGCTAAAACACGCACGATTCACGTCACGATGCGGGTCGAGCTGAGTCATGATCGGCCGATTGAGTTCCTCAACGATACCGTCGCCCAATGGCTCCGTGACAATGCCGAGCGGCCCGACGTGCCGTACCGGATCATTTCAGCTTCCGTGAGGTGCAACCCGGATTTGCTGGAGATTGTCCGAGTGACCGACAAGGGCGAGCAGCTCATCGGCGGCGGCAAGCCGTCCGGTGGAGGTGCCGGCGGACCACCCAAGATACGCGATCGACCAACCGATCCATCGCAGTCGCCGCCCGGACCGCCGGCGGCCGGAGGCAGCGCTGGAGGCTTCGGAATGAGTGGCGGTGGGGGTGCGGGCATGCCCGGCCGGCGTGAACGACCTGGCCAGAGACAGGCGCCTCCAGGTGCGGGTCTCGGGGGAGTAGGTACAGGCTTTGGATCTCCCCCGCCTGCGCCTAGCAATCCGCCTGGTGGAATGGGTGCAGGCGATCTTGGCCGCCGAACAGGTCAAACTCCCGGTGACGGACGATCGAACGACCGGCAATCGGCCGACCTCGATAAACTCGCCCCGCTGCCCGACCGGCCCAGCCTGTATCCCGCCGACTCGACGTACTTCCTCGTGCCCGTGACGTTTGAGATCGAGCTGATTACGCGGCCCGACGCCCCCGCTCCCGAGCAGACGGCCGGCATCCGCTCACGCCGCCAAGGGGTCGGGTCATGAACGTTGTGCTGACCTGGGTCAAGGCAAACATCTTCATCGTCGGCTTCTGCGCGATCATGATCATCGCACCGGTCGCGATGTGGTTTGTCGCCGGCTCAATGAACGATGGTGTGCGCAAAGAAGTTGCAGCGCGCGCCGGCAAGATTCAGGATATGGATCGACATCGACAAGTCCTCGTGTCGATTGTGAACCCTGTGCCCGGCAACCAGCCGATCAGCGACAGCGTCGTGCTCAACCCTCGCCTGCTTGATCGGTTGCGGGTTACCACGGGGATCATTCGCGGTGATGCCGAGCGGATCCGTGAAGAGGCCGTACAGTTCAACCGCAAGCAGCGCGGTGTCTTGGTTCCGGATCTCTTCCCCGCGCCTCCCGCGCATCGACGTGAGACGTTGCCCCTGGAGATGCACCGGAGCCTCGTTGCGGCCTACGAGCAACTGCTGGACGAGGTCCAGGCCGGATCGCCGCCGTCTGCTGAAGACGTGCGCGAAAACATCGAAGCGGCCGGAGAGCGACTCGCCGCACAAGTCCTGGTGGGGAATTTGACGCCTGAGGACGAGGCGTGGCTGGCTGAGCAGTTGGCCAATACGCGATTGTCACAGTACGCCGACGCCGCCGCCGCGATTCGTCTATATGCGTCGCTTGGCCGGCTGGGCGTCCCCGGCGAGGGCAGTGTCCCTCCCCGCGCCGAAGGTCAGGGCCTCGTCGACCTGTTCGAATGGCAATGGCAGTACTGGATCATTCAGGACATTCTGTTCGCCCTGCATGAGGCCAACAACGACTCCTCCTCCGTTCTCGATGCGCCCGCGAAGCGCCTCGTCTCCATCGAGGTTTATGCCGATGCCGGTCATCGGGCATCCGGCCGATCGTCGGCTGGCGCAGGATCGGCCGAAACCACTGCCCCGGCCGTTGACCCTGCAATAGAGGTCGCGCTGGACTTCTCCGAGTCGTTCACGGGGCGCAGTACGAATCCGCTCTACGACGTCCGCTGGATAAATCTCGTGATCGTGGTTGACACCGCCCGAATGCCTGAAGTGTTCGATGCGCTCGCCCAGCGGAACTTCATTACGATTACCAAGGCGGTTATCCAGCCGGTGGATCCGTTCAGCGCTCTCAAGGACGGATACTTCTACGGCACGGCGCCCGCGTCGCAGGTCACGCTCGAGCTTGAGACCATTTGGTTCCGCCAATGGACCACCCAGTTCATGCCCGACGAGTTGAAACGGGCGCTCGGCGTCCCCGTCCCGACCACGCCCCCCAACGGGCCCGCCGGGTGAGGCGCACCCTTTCGTGGAGATTCTTGAACGCCGCACACGACGCCCCGGCATTGGAGTGAATTGTATGAAGACCAAGGGCATTACCGTCTGGGAACAGCACGCGGAGAAGTTTGTGCTCGGCCTCGCTGGAGTGCTATTTGTGGGTTTCACCGCAATGCAGTTCATTGGCGAGCCCAACGTGGTTCCGCTGGGGGCGAAAGAGATCACCCCGGCCGAAGTCGACGGAATCTTGACCGAAGAGGCTGAAGGACTCCAACTGCAAATGGAGTCGTCGGCGCCTGCCCCGATTGACCTGCCCGACCCCGTCCTCGGGACCGACGATCTGCTGACGGCGCTCAACGGCTCCATCAGCCCGCGGCCGACGCTAGCCCTGGCCGACGCCAACCTTCTCCCGGAGTTTCGCGGTCGCATCGATGGCGGCGAACGCACATTCTACGAGCCCGTCGTTGCCGCCCCGAACCCTATCGTCGCTACCCAGACCACTGACACCCTGGCCGACGGCGTCGTCCAGGCGTATGAAGATCTCAACGCCCTGTTCCCCGGCGAGAATCAGCCGCCCGACATCACCTTCGTTACCGCCTTCGCCCTCTTCGACCGAGCCGAACTGATGGCCCGTCTCCGAGGCGAGCATCTCGTCGAGGGCGACGGCCTCTCCAAAATCCCCAGCGCCTGGTTCAACGATCCGATCGAGATTCTCGACGTCGTCATCGAACGGCAAATATTGGTCGATGGCAATTGGACCGAGCTGACCACGCTCGACCAGATTCCCGGGCGGTTCACGCTTCGGCAACAACTGGACGAAGGAATCGACGGCACCGCTCGCAATCAGATTCTCGCGACCGTGAGCGATCCGAACGTTCAAACGGATATCACTCAACCGGCGTTCTACGCCACGCGCAACAACGAGTGGCTCCCCGCGGAACTGGACCTGGATCAAGGACAGTTCGTCGGTCAGGACGACGAGCCCGAAGATCCTGAGGTTGCCCGGATCAAGAGCAGACTCCACCGCGAACGCCGCCGAGAAGTGCAGATCACGAAGAAGCTCGACGAGCTCGGTGGGCCTTTGGATGCCGGCGACGGCGGCGTGCCTGGCGGGCCTGGTGGCGGAAGAGGTGGCGTCGGCGGCGACCGAGACGGAAACCGTGGCGGTGGCCGAAACGCGCCGCCCGGTGCCCCGGGCGGAATGGGTACCGGCGACACGCCCGGACGGAGAGGCGACCTGGAAGATCAGAAGAACAACAAAATACGTCGTCGACTCACCGGCGATCTTCACAAAGTTCAAGAGCGCATCAGACGACTCGAACAGGATTTGCGTGTTCGGGTTCCCGATGCGGTCGTCGATGACGAATTCCAGGACGAGCAGGACAATGGCAAGATCGTCGTCTGGGGGCACGACCTCTTCGTCGAGCCGGGCGAGACCTATCGCTATCGAGTCACGCTCAAGCTATACAACGCCTTCTTCGCCAAGAAGCGAAGCCTTACCCAGGAGCAGGAGCACCTGGCCGAGTCGTTCACCCTCAGTTCCGACCCCAGCGACTGGACGGGGCCAATTACGGTCGAGCCGCGCCTGCAGGTCTACATCACGAGTGCGACCGCTCCGGGCCAGCGCAGGGGTGCCATTGGCGGCCTCGGCTTGGGCCAGGTCACGGCGGAAGTGTACAAGTACTTTGACGGCCGGCAGTGGATGGGTACCTTCAAGGTCCAGCCCGGCGAGCACATCGGCGCCATGCAGATGAAGCGACCGGGTGACGGCGAACCGCAGGTTGAGGTGGACTTCAGCACCGGCCTGTATGTTCTTGATATCGTTGTGGATATCGACGCCTCTCGAAGCGACGCCCGGAACTCGGGATTGGCCGCGACCGTGCTTCTCCAGAATGCCCGTGATGCTGAGAAGATCGAGTTCCGCGACCCCCGCATCGATGGGAGCGACGCTCGCCGCTGGGATCTGCGCGACAAGGTCAAGGACCGGGAGCGGCTCGCCTCCCTCGGTGAAGGGATTCCCTAACCCCCCCGGCCCCGGGCTGTGGTTGAGTTGGCAGTGCGAGGAGACCGGAGCACCCCAGCCGACTCGACCGGGGGGGTAGAATGCCGGTGCCGGCGTGTTGACTGGCTCGGTGCTTCCGCTATCCTTCTCGTTCTGCAAAGTGAGGCAACTTTTGCCACACTGGCTGTGTTGGTGTTTGTGAGCCGGCACAGTGGTCCTCTTTGACAAGTCATGATTTGATCGTTGTCAGCTGTCAGTCGTGACCGGTCCCCCCGGTGCGATGTGGCAGCTCACCGAGACAACAAAGAGAGCCGCCAATGAGGTTTCTTGTCTAGCAGGTTTGTTCTTGCCGAGCGAAGCTGTTGGATAGGAGCAGGGGCAGTTTGAATGCCCCGGATTTGGCAGGCCGATGCGATCCCTCAGGACGTGGTGTCTGCGCTTCACGCGCAGACCGATGTTCCGGCCGGGGTCGGGTCGGCGTGACGAAGTTAATAAGGGCGTGCGGTGGATGTCTTGGCGTTGAGAGGCGATGAAGGACGTGGGAACCTGCGAAAAGCCCAGACGAGCTGGTAACCGAGCATTGACTCTGGGATCTCCGAATGGGGCAACCCTCCCGACTTGTCGGGAATCGGCATCTGAATGTATAGGGTGCCGAGGCGAACCCGGGGAACTGAAACATCTCAGTACCCGGAGGAAAAGAAAGCAAACGCGATTCCGTCAGTAGCGGCGAGCGAAATCGGAACAGCCCAAACCCGTCTTCGGACGGGGGTTGTGGGCGCCAATGTGGCACATCGGCTTGCTTGGTGAATCGTCTGGAAAGGCGAACCACAGAAGGTGATAGTCCTGTAGTAAAGCGAAATGATGGCCTAGGCGTTCCAGAGTAGCACGGAGCTCGTGGAACTCTGTGTGAAACTGGGGGGTCCACCCTCCAAGGCTAAATACTCCTCAACGACCAATAGCGCACCAGTAAGGCGACTGAACGATGAAAAGCACCCCGATAAGGGGAGTGAAAAGTACCTGAAACCGCATGCCTACAAGCGGTCGGAGCCCTCGCATTCTTCGGGATGTTGGGGTGACGGCGTGCCTTTTGCATAATGAGTCGACGAGTTACTCTCTGTGGCAAGGCTAAGTTGTATCCCAACGGAGCCGAAGGGAAACCGAGTCTTAAACGGGCGTGTAGTCGCAGGGGGTAGACGCGAAACCGAGTGATCTACCCATGGGCAGGTTGAAGAGAGGGTAATGCCTCTTGGAGGACCGAACCCACTAACGTTGAAAAGTTAGGGGATGACCTGTGGGGAGGAGTGAAAGTCTAATCATACTCGGAGATATCTCGTTCTCCTCGAAATAGCTTTAGGGCTAGCCTCACGTGATACCCTCTGGGGGTAGAGCGACTGGATGGGGCTGGGGGGCCACAAGCCTACCCACCTCAACCAAACTCCGAATACCAGAGGGCTCTATCGTGGGAGTCAGTCCGCGGGAGATAATTTCCGCGGTCAAAAGGGAAACAGCCCAGACCGTCAGTTAAGGCCCCTAAACAGTTCTAAGTTTCTAAGGTAGTCGGATTGCTATGACAGCCGGGATGTTGGCTTAGAAGCAGCCACCATTTAAAGAGTTCGTAACAGATCACCGGTCGAGGAATCCGGCGCCGAAAATGATCGGGAATAAGGATTGTGCCGAAACTGCGGATCCCGACTTGTCGGGATGGTAGAGGAGCGTTCCTGTCAGCGTCGAAGCCGTTCCGGAAGGAACGGTGGAGCGGCAGGAAGTGAATATGTCGACTTGAGTAACGATAAACGGAGTGAGAATCTCCGTCGCCGAAAGCCTAAGGTTTCCTGGGGAAGGTAAATCCGCCCAGGGTTAGGCGGGGCCTAAGGCGAGGCCGAAAGGCGTAGTCGATGGATAGCCGGTTAATATTCCGGCCCTCCCGTGTGCGGTTGAACCAACGCGACGAATCGTGAAGCTCGGCGGGACAGTGAAGCGTCCAGGCCCTTGTGGCCGATGTCGGGTGGATCGGTTCCACGAAAAGCCGTTTGGTGACAAGCACGGGACCCGTACTAAAACTGACACAGGTAGGCGTGGCGAATAGCCTCAGGCGCTCGAGAGAACGGTTGTGAAGGAACTCGGCAAATTCACCCCGTACGTTCGCAAGAAGGGGGCCCTCCAGGTAATGCTGAGGGCGCAGAGAAAAGGCTCTGGCGACTGTTTATCAAAAACACAGCACTGTGCTAACTCGCAAGAGGACGTATACAGTGTGACACCTGCCCGGTGCCGGAATGTTAAGGAAGCAGGTTAGCCCGACTTGTCGGGCAAAGCTTGCGACCGAAGCACCGGTAAACGGCGGCTCTAACTATGAGAGTCCTAAGGTAGCGAAGTTCCTTGTCGGGTAAGTTCCGACGCGCATGAATGGTGTAACGACTGGAGCACTGTCTCCACAACCGACTCGGTGAAATAGTAGTGGCGGTGAAGATGCCGCCTACCCGCGGCAAGACGGAAAGACCCCGTGGACCTTTACTGTAGGCTTGTATTGGTCATGGACCTGTACTGCGTAGGATAGGTGGGAGGCTTTGAAGCCGGGATTTTGGTCCTGGTGGAGCCACCCTTGAAATACCACCCTGTACCCGTTTGTGGCCTAACCCCGATTCCCATGAAGCTGGGCGGGGGACCGTGCATGCTGGGCAGTTTGACTGGGGCGGTCTCCTCCTAAAAAGTAACGGAGGAGCGCAAAGGTCGGCTCAGCATGGTTGGAAACCATGTGACGAGTGTAAGAGCATAAGCCGGCTTTACTGCGAGACATACACGTCGAGCAGTTACGAAAGTAGGCTCTAGTGATCCTGCGGTCCCGTGTGGAAGGGCCGTAGCTCAACGGATAAAAGGTACCCCGGGGATAACAGGCTGATCGCACCCGAGCGTCCATAGCGGCGGTGCGGTTTGGCACCTCGATGTCGGCTCATCACATCCTGGGGCTGAAGGCGGTCCCAAGGGTTGGGCTGTTCGCCCATTAAAGTGGTACGCGAGCTGGGTTCAGACCGGCGTGAGCCAGGTTGGTCCCTATCTGCCGTGGGCGTTGCAACATTGACAGGATTTCTCCCTAGTACGAGAGGATTGGGAGGGACCCACCCCTGGTGCGCCAGTTGGACCGCTCGGTCCATCGCTGGGTAGCTAAGTGGGGCAGGGATAACCGCTGAAAGCATCTAAGCGGGAAGCCCCCCTGGAGATGAGTGTTGCATGGACCCTCGTGGTCCGAGAGACCCCTGATAGACCATCAGGTTGATCGGCCGCACGTGTACGCGTGGAAACACGCTTAGCGAAGCGGTACGAACGGTCGATGACTTCGTCGCGCCGACCGGGGCCCGGCTTTGAAGAAGGCTTGAGCTGTGAGGCTTGAGGCTTGGAAGAGCTGAGCAACGGTTGGTGCCGGAACCTCAAATTTCGGCTCTCGAAGTTAACGCTATCTCGGTAATTCAGAATGACAACGATCAAAGAATGACATTCCCCAGCCGTCGGCGGCAGCCGACGGCTGGATTTGTCGGTGACCAATAGGTCGGGGGCGACACCTGATCCCATCCCGAACTCAGCAGTTAAGCCTCGGCCGCCGATGATACTGCCATGCGGGAAAGTAGGTCATTGCCGACAACTTTGGGCTCTCAAAGGTAAACCTTTGGGAGCCCTTTTTCGTTGAGAGATGGCATCGTGGCATCGTGGGATCATGGGGTTATGGTCGCTCGATGATCCCGTGCGCCCGCGCGTCAGATCGGCTGCCCGCCTGACGTTCGAGATAACCGGGCCGATGGACAAATTGTATTAGCGTTTGAATTACCGGAAACCATGATCGAAGGAAACGACGCCTGAAACGCTGAAAGACGAATCGGCTCCGGTTCATCGATGTGTTAGTTGCCGCCCAGTGGCGTCGCCACCACGCCCAGTCGGCTTTCCATTTGTTTGACAAGGCTATCGACATCGCGCTGCTCTTCCGCGCTGAGCGACAATTCGGGGTTTTTCACAAGCTGGTAGTGCCCATCAATGACAGCTGAAAGAACTCGGGTTAGCATCGTTCTAAACCTTTCCTCGCACTCAGCCATATAGCGATAGAGCACCTTGAGATCTTTCGATTTGAATATCGCTACTCGCGGGTGCGCAACGTCAATCCTACTTCGTAACAGGAGTATTGGAACGAAGTCGCCCTCGATTTCCTCCTCGTCGTACGACAGTTTTTTGAGTTCACGGCGTGTATCGTCCATTGACGTCCCCGAAGTCACGAACAGGATTTCCAGGCACTTGGCGTAGTTGAGAATCGACTCGGCCATAAACTCCCAGGGGGAGTTACCCGCGACGCTGAGACGCACGGCCACATGGAAATAGCTGAGCGCTGCAGCGAGTCGGCGATTCGCAACGCCATTAAAAAGCGAAAGTT
>JADFNO010000002.1 GCA_022563315.1 Planctomycetota bacterium
TCGGCGAGACCATCCCACCTGAGAGCTTTGACGTTCAGGTCTGTGTCGTCGGATAACCAACCTATCCAGTTTCACCATGACCCGGTTGCTCATCCAAGGCCAGCGGGTTTTTCAATTCCCCCGAACCGGGTATATACCCGGCAGATATTTCCACACAAACCCTTGACAGCGGTGTAGAGTCATGCGTTGCAACTCATCGCCCGGCCAGCGGTCCAGCATGGAAGCTAGGCCAGTCGGGTGATTGACCGGAGGCCGGTGCATGGCTGCGCAGCACGGCAACGGCCCACTACACAACTGGAGATTCGCTATGGCGACTCAGGAGTTAACTTCCAAACATTGGGATGATTCTAATGGCAACCTGTTCGATATCGAACCATTTGTCAAGCGCCTAGAAAGGGCTTTTCGACTACGCCGACAAGGGCGAGATAAGCGGAAGCGAGTGCGAGAGGCCAATCGTCAGGGCGACACCGATGAGTAGTGGCCTGCCTGTTATCTCCGGGCGAGATGCTGTTAAGGCGCTGGCCAAGGCCAGATTCGAGATCATCAAGGGCCGAGGCAAGGGCAGCCATTTCGTTGTCACCCGAGCTGAGCCCCGCACGATCCTCACGATCCCCGACCATCGCGAACTCGACCGGGGAACGCTCCGAGCGATCATTCGGCAAGCAGACTTGACGGTGGACGAGTTTGTTGCACTACTGCACGGGTGATGGAGAGTTCTGTGAGCATGCCGCTGGGTCTCATCGCCGGGCAGGGAGCGCTTCCGCTGCTCGTTGCGTCGGGCATCAAGGCGGCCGGCGGTCGGGTCTGCTGTGTCGGATTGCGCGATCAATATGATGCCAACCTACCGGGATTGTGCGATACGTTCAGCCCGGCAGGGATCGTACAGCTGGGCAAATGGATCCGACTGCTTCGGCGATGGGATGTCACCGAAGCGATCATGGTCGGCTCCGTGGCCAAAACACGCATGCACGATCCGCTGAAGCTGGTGCGCCAACTCCCGGATTGGCGCGCCGTGAGGCTTTGGTACCGTCGTCTACGCCACGATCGGCGAACGCCGGCATTGTTGGCGGCGGTCGCAGACGAATTGGCCAATTGCGGGATCACCCTCATCGACTCGACGACGTACATTCCCGATCACCTGGCCGGCGAAGGCGTCATGGGTTCCGTGCCGCCAACCCACCAACAGCGCGGCGATATCGAGTTCGGCTGGCCGTTGCTTGAGAAAATCGTCGAGCTTGGGGTCGGCCAATCGATCGCCGTGCGCGAGCGCGATGTGATTGCGGTGGAAGCGGTGGAAGGCACGGATGCCTTGATCGAACGAGCTGGTCAGTTGTGTCGCGCGAAGGGTTGGACACTACTCAAGACGGCATCCGGGGGTCACGACATGCGGGCGGACGTGCCAACGATCGGCGTGGAGACGATCGAGCAGTTAGCCAAGGCCGGGGCCGGTTGTGTAGCCCTCGGCGCCGGCCGCGTGATCCTGATCGACAAGCCAAAGGTGCTCGAGGCCGCGGACCGCGCAAAGATCGCGGTGGTGGGCGTGTGACTGAGCGACTCATATTCGAGTTGTACCGCTTGACCGACCACGAAATCCGCATGATCGAGGACATGACGAGATGAACGTACGACTCCATCCGCATGCCGCAGCGCGGTTGATCGAACGCGGGGCAACTGAGGCCGAGGTTGTCAGTGCGGTGGAAACCGGCGAGAAGTTCAGCGCGAAGTTCGGTCGGACCGGTTTTCGGCGAAACTTTGCCTACAATGGGCAGTGGCGCGGCCGGCACTACGCCACGAAGCAGGTCGAGGCAATCGCTGTCGAAGATGGCCGCGGCTGGCTCGTGATTACTATGCTGGTGAAGTTCTTCTAAAAAGGACAGATGTTGTGAAGCTGACGTACGATCCCGAGCACAACGTGGCGTACATTGCTCTGAAACGCAAGCCGGCCGAAGTCGAGACGATCCATCTCAGCGATGAGGTGAACGTGGACATCGCGCCCGACGGCACGGTCTACGGATTCGAGTTGCTCAACGCCAACGAACAGTTGGGCGCCGATCCCCCGGGAATGATCCTCATCATCAACGAAGCGTCGGGCGAATCATCTGAGATCAAACTGCCACGCGCAAGCTAGCATTTCCAGGGGCTGCGGTCGCCGAGCACAACCGATGTCCCAAGCGTTCGCGAGCTCCCTCGCCGGACCGGTTGAAAAAAGACGAGTTGGCGGTGGGCATAGCGGAGTCGGACTGACCGCCCGGGCGGGGCTATTGTTGGGTTATCACGACGCACACCAATGACAAGAAGTATGTTTCGCGGGCGGGGGTGAAACTCGAACATGCGCTGCGCGAGTTTAGCGTGGATGTGGCCGGGCTCGTCTGCGCGGATTTCGGCTGCAACGTCGGCGGATTCACGGATTGCCTGCTCCAACACGGCGCGGCGAAGGTGTATGCGATCGACACCGGCTACGGCGGGCTGGACTATCGGCTTCGCACTGATGATCGTGTGGTGGTGATGGAGCGGACGAATGTGTTGCATGTTGAGTTGCCTTGGGAAGGGAAGAAAAGAAAAGACCCTCACCCCCAACCCCTCTCCCACCCCCGGACAGGGGAGAGGGGAGGAAGAGGCATCGATCTCGTGACCATCGATCTCGGCTGGACGCGGCAGCAGCACGCCATACCCGCGGCTCTGAAATGGCTCGCTTCCGGGGGTCGGATCATCACGCTTATCAAGCCGCACTATGAACTGGAGACCGATGAAAAGAACGCGTGGCTCGTCGATGGCACGCTGGCGGAGGAACGCGCTGAGGAAGTGCTCACACGCGTGCTCGCTCAACTGCCGCAGCTTGGCGTGGAGGTGCTGGCGAGCACGACCTCGCCGATTCGCGGGGCCAAGAGCGGCCGCAAGACGCGGGGCCAAGGCAACGTCGAATACCTGGTTTGGGCCCGTAAAATCACCACGCCGTAGCTGCGCAACACCGTCCGATCCGCCACCTCGCCACGCCCCGCAACCGGGCCAAAATCGGCTACAATACGAGCCCTTCTTTTGAACACGATCAACGGCGCGGATTCCGCAACTTTCCAAGACTGGGACGACCCACCGGATGCCCATGGACGACGATCTGAACACCACCATGTCTGACAATCAATCAGGTCCGAATGGAGCGGGCCTGATCGTCGATCGGCCGATCGAGCGTGAGCTGCACGACAGCTATCTGACCTATGCGTTGTCCACGATCATGGACCGCGCCCTGCCGGACGTGCGCGACGGGCTCAAGCCATCGCAGCGTCGAATCCTGGTGGCGATGAATGATCTGAACCTCTCGCCTCGGGCCAAGCACCGCAAATGCGCCAAGATTGCCGGCGATACCTCAGGCAACTACCACCCCCACGGCGAATCGGTGATCTATCCAACCCTGGTCAACATGGGCCAAAATTGGAAGATGCGCCACATGCTCATCGACAAGCAGGGCAACTTCGGGTCGATCGACGGCGACCCCCCCGCGGCCATGCGATACACCGAAGCGCGGATGACAGCCGAGGCGATGGAGCTGCTGGCGGATATCGATCTGGACACGGTCGATTTCAAGGCGAACTACGACGAGACGCGGCGCGAGCCGACGGTCCTGCCCGGCAAGTTCCCGAACCTGCTGGTCAACGGCTCCAGTGGAATCGCGGTGGGGATGGCCTGCTCGGTGCCGCCTCACAATCTGACTGAAGTGTGTAAAGCCATCATCGCCTTGATCGAGGACCCGTCCATCACTTTGGAAGATGTGATGGAGATCATCCCCGGGCCGGACTTCCCCACCGGCGGGATAATCCTGGGCCGCCAGGGCATCATCGCCGCCTATGCCGCCGGGCGCGGCAAAGTCATGGTGCGCGGCAAGGTCCACTTCGAACAGAGCGGAAGTCGAGAACTCATCGTCATCGACGAGATTCCCTATCAGGTGGTCCAGAACAACCTGATCGAGCGCATCGTTGAAGCGGCGCGGTCCGGGCGAATCTCTGACATCGCCGACGTCAAGAACTTCTCAGGCAAGCGGCATCGCACGCGCATCGTCATTTACCTCAAGAAGGGCGCGTCACCGGAGATCGTCGAGAAGCAACTGTACCAGTACACGCCGTTGCAATCGGTGGTGTCGATCATCAACATCGCGTTGGTGAATCGCCAGCCGCGAACGCTGGGGTTGAAGCAGATTCTGTTTTGTTACATCGATCACCGCAAGGAGGTCATTCGGCGTCGCACGGAGCACCTGCTGCGCGAGGCGAAGAAGCAGGCGCACCGGCTGGAAGGTCTGATCTATGCGGTCTGCGATATCGACGAGGTGATCGCGCTGATCCGCAGCTCCAAGACGCGCGACGAGGCGATCGAGCGGCTAACGGAAAGGCGGTTCCGTATCGCGGCCGATCACCAGTACGCTCAGCTTGTTCCAAATACGCTGATCGAACGATCCAATGAAGGTGACGGCGTTCAGTTGACGCGCGTGCAAGCTGAAGCCATCGGCGCGCTGCGCCTCATACAGCTCGTCGGACTGGAAATCGAAAAATTGACGAGTGACTACGCCAAGCTGCTCACGGAAATCCAGGGGCACGAGCGCATTCTTGCGGACGAGCAACTTATTCTCGACATCGTCCGTGACGACGCCCGGGAACTGATCGAGAAATTCGGCAACGAGCGCAAGACACAGATCGACCGCACGGAGGCGGAAGATTTCGAGATCTCCGAGCTCATACCCGAGCACGAGGTGGTGGTGACCATCTCTCACAAGGGCTACGTCAAGCGGCTGCCAACCGATACCTACCGTCGTCAGCAGCGCGGCGGCCGGGGCGTCAAGGGAACCGCGCCGCGCGAAGGCGATTTCATCGAGCACCTCTTCGTTGCGTCATCCCATGACGATTTATTGTGCTTTACGGATCACGGTCGCGTGTTCCGGATGAAGGTGTTCCAGATCCCGGAGATGTCGCGCACCGCGAAGGGCCGGGCGATCATCAACCTGCTGGAACTGCGGCCCAATGAGCGGACGGTCGCGTATCTGAACATCGAGGACTTCGAGCGGGGCGAGGACTTCCTTCTCTTCGCCACGGCGCAGGGGCGGGTCAAGCGGACTGCGCTGAAGGATTACCGCAACGTCCATCGCGCGGGGATCATCGCGATCAATCTGAACGACGGCGATCACCTCATCGATGTGATACACACCAGCGGCTCCGACCACGTGCTGCTGGCAACCTCGATCGGCATGTCGATCCGATTCGACGAAAACGACGTTCGTGTCATGGGTCGAAGTGCAGCCGGCGTCAAAGGCATCGACCTGCGCGGCGGCGACGAAGTCGTCGGTCTCGTTCGCGCGCTTGATGTGGAGGACCTATTGACGATCACCCGCAACGGCTACGGCAAACGGACGCCGCTGAAGGAGTACCTCGTGTGCGGCGAGGACGGATCGACCCGGGCCCAGAGCCGCGGCGGCAAGGGACGAATCGACATCCGCACCACGACTCGCAACGGCCGTGTCGTCGCAATTCGCTGCCTGCGCAACACCGACAGCGTTATGTTCATCTCCGAGCGCGGGATGATCGTCCGCGTCCCCGCCCACACGATCTCCCGCATTGGCCGGAATACCCAGGGCGTTCGCCTGGTCAATCTCAAGTCCGGGGACCAGTTGATCGCTGCGGCCAGAGTCGTCGAAGGCGACACTGTCGATGCGGTCGCCGAGGCGTCAGCCGAGCCGGGCTGATTGCGGCGGCGGAGTCTGCTTCGGTCACCCAACTACATTAGGGGAGGCGCCTTCATGCCCCTGCAACAGTGGTCCGACAGCATCCTAATCGCCGAGTTGACCGACGAGCCGATGTTCTCCGAGGAGTTCGAGACGCTGATGCGTCAGCTCGAGGACAAAGATAACGCGACGCCGGACGTCATCGTCGATCTCAAACGCGTGACCTACCTCAACTCCTCGAATATCGCTCAACTGCTCAGACTGCGCAAGAAACTGGAGAGCGCCGAACGGCAGCTTCGCATCTGCTCCATTGGAGATACGGTCTGGTCGGTCATGCTGATCACCGGGCTCGACAAGCTCTTTGAGTTCCTTGACGATGTCAGCACGTCCCTGGCATCGCTGCAAATCGACCAGGAAGATAACTAGGCGCCCCATGCCTAATGCCCGATGCATAACGCCTAATGCCTAATGCCTAATGCCTAATGCCTTCTTCTCACATGCTCACCCTACGCCGAACAGAGAATGAGCCGCGCATCGAGATCATGCCGATGATCGACGTGATCTTTTTACTGTTGACGTTTTTCATCTATGCGATGGTGTTGATGATCCCAGCGCGACTGTTGCCACTGCAGCTTCCGGAGTTCGCCTCCGGAGAACCGGCCACGATTCCGCCCGCGGTGACCATCAGCCTCGATCGACAGGGAAGGCTTTTTCTGGATCGCGAGCCGATCACGGTGGACGAGATCGTCGGGCGGCTCCGGAAGATCAAAGCCGAGGATCCCGAGACGGTGATTTTCCTGGCCGCTGAGGAGCGAGGAACGGTCGATCGGCTGCCCTTGTTCCTGGAGCTGTACGACGAGCTGGCCTTCGCCGGGCTGGAAATCAAGCTGGTCGGGCGACCGCCGGAGATAGGTCCTTAGAGACTTCAGATACAGTGGCACGGGCTTCCAGCCCGTGCGGTTCATCACGGCGTGGGGTCCGCACGGGCAAGATGCCCGTGCCACTGTCAGCAGGTCCAGTCTATGAGAGATAGTTACGGAGTGACTGTTCTGCCACCGCACCGTCATACAATGACGCCGTGACGGATCACCGCTCGATCATTCCGCTTGTTCTCGGCTTCGTCACCTCGGTGCTCGCGCATGTGGCGGTCATTGTGCCGTTGCTCGTGGCGATCATGACGGCGTCCGGTTGGCAGAGTGTTCGTCTCGACACGGCGTTCGATCCGGAAGATTTCAAGGCGCCGGAGCAAGAGCCTGACCAAGACGACGAAGTTCATCTCGGAATCGACGCGCGCACCCCATCATCGTTCACTTGGATTGGGTATGAGGAGTATCAGGAACACCTCGCGGTGCTGGCCGAGGTAGAGCAAGCTGCGAACTCACCGGCCGCACCAGCAGAACTCTCTGATCCATTGAACGCCGAACCCCCGGAACCCCCGGAACCCCCGGAGCCTCCGGAACAGGACCAATCACAACCGGAGATTGATGCCCGTGCTGCGGCGGCGCAACTTTCCAAGCTGCTGGAGATCCTTGAGCTGGCGGCCTCACCAACCAAATCGACCAACGACCAGGCCGACACGCCCAACACTGACCGCACTGGTCTGCAACGCGCACTGGCGTCGCTTGATGAATTGCTTGCAAAAGCAATGGAAAAAGCTCGTGAGGAAACGGAGGTTGTCGCGACCAACCCGCCGGCGCCGAAGCCCAACCCTCAGGCGACGCCGACGTCAGGCAACGCTTCTGAGATGGAGTCCGATCCGACCTCCAAGCTCGAAGTACCCCTGGCGGATATCAAGCTGGGCAAGCCGATTGCCGGGCACGGCTTGCAGATCAAGCCCCGCCGGCCGAGCTTCACCACGTTGACAATGCTCACCGCGGCCCCGGGAAACCCCTTGGTCGAAATCCGGTTTCCGCACAGCGGCCGACCGGTGCTGGCCAAAATCCTGGAAAGCTCCGGCGACCGGCGCGTGGACGAGGCGATTCTCAACAGCCTCTATCGCTGGCGGGCGCAGGGCGAGCAACTCGAAGCGCTGGGCGAAGGCCAGTCGATCCCCATTCGCCTCCGCATCATGCTCGTCAAGCCGCGCGGCTCATGACGTGAAAAGAAGGCACTAGGCATTAGGCATTTGGCATTAGGGAAGCCGGACCTGACGAGCGACCGAAGGAAGCGAGGAAGGTCCGGGTACTTCCAATTACCACGCGCCCCTCGCCACCCCCCAATTCCCAATTCCCCAATGCCTAATGCCTAATGCCTAGTGCCTAGTGCCTAGTGCCTAGTGCCTAGTCCCTAATGCCTAGTCCCTAATGCCTAATGCCTTCCTTCCAACCGTTCCGTCCAGGTTTGAAGCCGAGCGTGATCAGTGAGTACGTACGTCAGCGGCGTCACCGTCACACATCGCTCCAGCAGCGCCTCGACATCCGTATCCGGCGCGGTGTGGGTGAACGCCATTCCGTCGGTCGCCACCCAGTAGTAAACCTGCCCCGCGGGGCTGACCCGCCGTTCGTATTTCTCGGTGCCCGGCGCTGCGTTCATCTCCACCACGCGAATCGCCGGCATCGGCGCATCATCGCTCTCCGTGCGCGGGATGTTGATGTTCACCACACCGTGCGCGTCCAGCTTATGCTCCAACACCCGATCGATGACGGACCGTGCGATCTGGGCTGCGCGTTTGTAGTAAATCTTGCTGCGATCACCGATGTGGAGGCTCACGGCAATGGCGGGCACGCCGAGGAACGCCGACTCAATCGCCGCCGCCACCGTACCCGAGTAGAGAATATTGATTCCCACGTTCGCGCCGATGTTCATCCCGCTGATGGTCAGGTCAGGGGCGGTGTCAGCGCCGAACCGGTCCGGCCAAATTGTGCGCAGGGCGAGTTTGACGCAATCCGCCGGCCGACCGTCCACCGCGATCCCCTTCATTCGTTCGTTTACGATCGCCTCCTCGACCATCAACGGCTCGTTGAACGTGATGCCGTGGCCGGTGGCGGATTGAACGGTCAGCGGCGCGACGGGGAAAATCTCGCCGAGCCCGTGTAATGCGTCATAGAGCGCCGCAATACCCGGCGAATTAATCCCGTCGTCGTTGGTCAGCAGAATCCGCATGCGTCACACAACCTCCGGTCTTTCTTGCACTGGGCCTCAGCGTCATGATCGCCGATCCAGAGCCGAAGTGTACTCGACACCACCTGCGACCATCGGTCGCCTGCTAAACTACGCGACGATGAGCCAAATCCAGTACATCCTCGATCGCGAATCGGTGCGCGCCGTCGATCGAGCTGCGGTCGAAGAATACGGCATCCCGGGGATCGTGCTGATGGAGAACGCCGCCCGCGGATTGGCGGACCAGGCCTTGCGCATGCTCGCCGAAGCGCCAAATTCACCACCCACTGCCCTGATCGTCTGCGGCTCGGGGAACAACGGCGGCGACGGCTACGCGCTGGGTCGGCACCTGCACAACGCCGGCGTCAAGACGGTATTCGTCAAGCTGGGCGAACCGCGCGCGGGAACCGACGCTGCGATCAACCGTGAAATATGCCTGAAGATGGGATTGTCCGAAGTCCCGCTCGACGAGATCGCATCACACGCCGAGGCTGATCTGATCGTCGATGCGATCTTTGGAACGGGTCTCGATCGGCCGGTGAGGGGACCGGCGGCGCAGGCGATCGAATGGATGAACGGCGCATCGGCGCCGGTGCTGGCGGTGGATGTCCCCTCGGGGCTGGATTGCGATACCGGCGAGCCGCTGGGGACGATCGTACGAGCTGACTGCACCGTCACCTTCGTCGCCAAGAAGCCCGGATTGATCACGGCCGAGGCCAAGGAATATGTGGGCAAGGTTGTCGTGGCCGACATCGGTGCGCCGATCGAACTGGTGCAACGGCTCGGCCGGCCCATGGATCAATTCACGCCCTGAAGCGCCTAATACCAGGTCCCGCGCCGGGTCAGTTGTTCCAGCCCGCGCCCGCGACTAGGCTCACGACAACCGCAGTCGTCCCCTGCCTTCGTGCCTTCGTGCCTTCGTGCCTTCGTGCCTTCGTGCCTTCGTGCCTTCGTGCCTTCGTGCCTCCGTGCCTCCGTCCCTCCGTGCCTCCGTGCCTTCTTCCCCCCATGTACCACGCTCTTCTCGCCAACCGCTACCTCACCTCGCGCGTGATCCCGATGGTCGCGGTGGGCGCGGTGGCGCTGTGCGTGGCGTTGGTCATCATCGTCGTCTCGGTCATGACCGGGTTCCTGGACATGGTGCGCTCCTCCGGACGAACGCTCATGGGCGATGTGATCGTCGCCTATCCGGTCAACGGCATCCCGCACTATGAGCGCTTGATCGCGCGGATCGAAGCGCTGCCGGAGGCCAAGGCCGCGACGCCGGTCGTCGATGGCTGGGGCTTGTTGCGCATGCCGTATCCGGTCGGAAGGCGCAAGGACACCAAGAGCGTGCAGTTCTGGGCGATCGAGCCGGCCGGTTTCGCTCGCGTCACCGGATACGACGACACGCTGTACTGGCGACCGCCGACGGACGAGGTATCCGAGACGGACTTTCGGCGCGAGCTTCCCTCGGAGGTGCTCGAACCGGTGCTCGAAGACGGCCGAACGCTGCGCGACAACCGCTCCGGCAAACCGGGCATCGTGCTCGGCGTGCACGTGTCCATCGCCAACGAACGGCAATCCGACGGTACGATCCGGCCGATCCGGCGACAACGCGGCGACTCGTGGTGGATGCCTGGCTATCAAGTCACACTTACCGCCCAACCGACGGCGGGCGGAACCATGCTGACCCAACCCAAGAGCGTCATTTTCCCGGTCGTGAACGAGTTTTTCTCAGGCGTATACCTGATCGACGAATCTCGAGTGATGATTCCGCTTGACGTCGGCCAGGAGATGCTGCACCTGGACGAAGGGCAGATCATCGACGACCAACAACTCGACGACCTTGGCATGCCGAAGGTGATCGGTATCGATCCGGCGCGGGCGACGATGGTCTTGGTGCGAGCAGTTGACGGTGTGGACGCCACGGCGCTTCGACGGCAAGTTGAAACGGCCTATGTCGCGTTCCAACAGGAGCTGATCGACGAAGGCGCGCTTGTGCCGCCGCCTTCGTATATCAGTGGGGGCGTGTCAATCAAGACCTGGGCGGAACAACAAGCGAAGTTCATTCAGCCGATCGAGAAGGAGCGTGAACTGATGCGCACCCTCTTCTCACTCGTGTATTTGGTGTGCGCAGGACTCGTGCTCGCGATCTTCTGGGCGATTGTGTACGAAAAGACGCGCGACATCGGCATTCTGCGGTCGATCGGCGCGTCGCGCTTGGGGATTTCCTGGATCTTCTTGCGCTACGGCCTCGTCATCGGAGTCGGCGGCGCGGTCTTCGGGCTCGGCCTGGCCTATCTCATTGTGCGAAATATCAACACCATCCATGGTGCGATGGGCGATCCGCCGACCGAACTGATCTACATCACCGGCGGTCTGGCGCTCACGTCGTTGCTGATCACCATCGTCCGTAGCCTGGGCGGAAGATTGCTGCCGATGGTTCTTGGGGTTCTGGTGACCGTGACGTTTGCACTTGCCTTCGTTGGTGTCGTCATGCTCAAGCGAGCCGGCGGCGTCGTGATCTGGGATCCCTCGGTCTACTATTTCTCTCGAATCCCCAACGAAGTGGATCGGCAAGCCGCGGTGATCACGATGATCGGGGCGGTCTTGTTTTCATTGATCGGGGCGTTTCTACCTGCGGCCCAAGCCGCCGACGTCGATCCCGTCAAGGCCCTTCGGTATGAGTGAGATTCGCGTGGCCCAACGACCTGCCCTTGCCGCTACAGACACCGAGCCGGCTACGCACTCCTTGCTCAGCGCGGTGGAACTCTACAAGACGTATCAGCTCGGGCGGATCGACGTACCCGTACTCAAGGGCGCGACCTTGCACGTGAAGCAAGGCGAGTGGGTTGCTGTACTCGGCGCATCCGGATCAGGCAAGAGCACGCTGTTGCACTTGTTTGGCGATCTTGATCAGCCGGACTCGACAACACGCAAATCAGAAGACGGCATCCCGATCTCCAAGCGCAAGCGCAGCATGCGGCGGGGCGTCTGCCCAAAGTGTAATTATCCGATCGGGGCCTCGGCCGTCTGCACCGACTGCGGCTATTGCTTCGGCGAAGTCTTTTTTGAAGGTACGCCGCTGAGCAGTATGTCCCGTCGCCAACGCGATCAGTATCGCAACAAATCCGTCGGGTTCGTGTTTCAGTTCTACCATCTCTTGCCGGAGCTGACGGTTCTGGAGAACACGGTCCTGCCCGGGCTCGTCGGCCTGTCTCGATGGCGGTACTACCGGCAGATCGGCCAACTTCGAGCGCGGGCCCGCAGTGTGCTGGAATCCTTCGGCCTTGGGCCTCGGCTCAAGCATCGGCCGCGCGAACTCTCAGGCGGCGAGCGCCAGCGCGTCGCCATGGCCCGCGCTTTGATGAATCAGCCCAAGGTCCTGCTCGCTGACGAGCCCACCGGCAACCTCGACGAAATGACCGGCGAGGAGATTCTCGACCTCATCGCCGAACAGCATCGTGATGGCTTGACCATCGTGATGGTCACGCACGATCCAGCGATCGCCCGCCGCGCCGATCGACTGGTGCAGCTGCACGATGGACGAATTCAAGACCTACCAGACGCCCACGGATAGCAATCCGTGGGTCAATCCGTGAGTTAATCCGTGAGTTACGAACTACCCACTCAATCATTCACCAGGTAATACTGCACGAAAGCGCCGACCAGCCGGCTTCGGGATACGCCGTAGCGGGCGCGCAGGGCTTGGGGCCAATCGTCGCCCTGCTTCACCGCCCTCACCCAGGCGCCGAACCCAGCTGGGTTCTCGCGGATCATGAGTTCGATCAACAAGAACCCAACGGCCCGGCCGATCTCGTTCGGGCCCGGCCAGGTGTCGTCCGCATACTTCAGATCGAGCACCGCTTGAACGTTGCCACCGCTGCGAATGAATTGAAGTGCTAAGCGACGAAGTGCGTCGTCAGCCGGATCAGCCTTGACCGACGCGGCGACAACGTATTCAGCCAACCCCTCGTTGGCCCATGCAGGCAGGCGCTTGGGCGTACCGAAGCGGTGCAGGTAGCCGTGCACCATTTCACGCACCAGCGTCGCCGCCAGCTCGTCGTCGTCCGCAGTCGCATAGCAACTGATGAACACCTTTGGCCCGACGGGATGACACATGCCCGTCACCTTCAGCGGCACAAGCTGTCCAAAGGTTTCGGCCTCAACAAGCCGAAAACGATCCTGATCCTTGAAGACGAGCACGACTGCCTTTCCCCAGAAGATATTTCGGCCGTCGCGCAACCCGACGAGCCTCGATATCTCGTCGTACGTCCGATCAAGCATCCGCGCCAACTTGGCGGCCTGGAGCCGGGGCATATCCGAATAGAACAGCACGTAATCGGTTTCGATGGGTGCGATGGGCAACGTCGCCTGCCGAGCGATCTGTTGGGCCTCGTTCCTCATCACCGACAGCGCCGTTTGCTGTTCGTCTGCCGTCAATGGAGGCCAGGGGTCCGCGGGCCAGGGACCAGCCTCGGGTGAGCGGGTGTTGAGGCGCTCGGCTTCGATGGCCCGCTGAAGCTCGGCGCGCTGCCGACGGGCTTCCTCCGCGACAAGACGCGCCGCATCGATCCGGTCGGTCACAGTCCGATCCAGGCGCAGGGCCTGTGTGAAAGCCTTCTGGGCCTGGGATTCACCATCATCCATCAGCAGCAGCACGCCGCCGAGATCAACCCACTGACCGGCATCTTGATCGGCCATTACCCGCCGGTACAGTCTCCAGACGTCGTCGGCGATCAGATCGACCCATTCTCGACGACCGAACGATCCGTCAAAGCCCTCGGCATCCCAGGCCGCCATCATCCCAGCGACCTGAACGCCGTCCGCGAGCTTGAACCGCACTTGAAGCGGCTCTGGAAGGGGTCCGGGAAGTGGCCCCAGACCGGCCAAACCCGTCAATCCCGTCATTACCGCCAAAATGGCACCTTGCCTTCGCTGCATGGTGGAATAGGCATGGGTATCGGGCGTTCAACAGGCTCCACGGCCCTGAAAATATGATCCGTTGCCGTCGGGTCGCCGAATAGAATGGTACCGGGGTTGTTCCATCTATGGGTGGGATCGGTCTTGGCGTACGAGGCCGACTGCGAACCCCGATCGTGGCAACTTCCCGTCCCGGCGAGCTGGGCCGGTGATTCGGAGTTGAATGATGTTCGAACGCCTGACCGATCGAGCCCGGAAAGTGATGGCCCTGGCCAACCAGGAAGCCCAGCGCTTCAATCATGAATACATCGGGACCGAGCACATTCTGCTCGGGCTGGTGAAGGAAGGATCCGGGGTCGGCGCTAATGTGCTGAAGAATCTGGATATCGATCTGCGCAAGGTGCGCCTGGAGGTCGAGAAGCTGGTCAAGTCCGGCCCGGACATGGTGACGATGGGCAAGCTTCCGCAAACGCCCCGGGCCAAGAAGGTGATCGAGTACGCGATCGAAGAAGCGCGGAACCTCAACCACAACTATGTCGGAACGGAGCACTTGCTGCTGGGCCTGTTGCGCGAGCACGAGGGTGTGGCGGCGCAGGTGCTGATGAATCTCGGGCTGAAGCTCGAGGAGGTGCGCGAGGAAGTGCTCAACCTCCTCGGGGCGGGTGTGGAAACCGACGAAGGGGTTGACTCACTGGAGCCGGCCGGCGCCGGTGAGCCGGGCGGTTCACCCCGCCGCAGCAAGAGCAAGACCCCCGCCCTTGACAGCTTCGGCCGCGACCTCACCGAACTCGCCCGCAGCGGCGAGCTCGACCCCGTCATCGGCCGGCAAGATGAAATCGAGCGCCTTATCCAGGTCCTGTGCCGTCGCACGAAGAACAACCCGGTGCTGCTAGGCGAGGCGGGCGTGGGCAAGACCGCGATCGTCGAAGGTCTGGCCCAGCAGATCATCAACCAAGAGGTGCCCGATCTGCTGCACGATCGAAGGGTGATCGTTCTGGATCTGGCGATGATGGTCGCCGGCACCAAATACCGAGGCCAATTCGAGGAACGAATCAAGGCCGTTATGAACGAAGTGCGCCGGGCCAAGAACGTGATCCTGTTTATCGACGAGCTACACACGCTGGTGGGCGCCGGCGGCGCGGAAGGCGCGATCGACGCGTCCAACGTGCTCAAGCCGGCCTTGGCCCGCGGCGAGATCCAGTGCATCGGCGCCACCACCTTCGATGAGTATCGCAAGTACATCGAGAAAGACGCGGCGCTAGAGCGGCGATTCCAATCGATCACCGTGGACCCGCCCAGCTCGAAAGAAACGATCGAGATCCTCAAGGGGCTGCGCGAGCGTTACGCCCAGCACCACCGCGTGCGCATCACCGATGATGCGCTGGAATCTGCGGTGGAGCTGTCTGATCGCTACATCACCGGGCGCGTTCAGCCGGACAAGTCCATCGACGTGATGGACGAAGCCGGCGCGCGAGTCCGGCTCAAGTCGATGACCAAGCCGCCGAATCTTGCCGAGCTCGAAGAGCAGATCGAGTTGCTGTCCATCGAGAAGGAAGAGGCGGTCAAGGGCGCCGACTACGAGAAGGCGGCCGAACTGCGTGACCGCGCCGAGAAGCTGCGCAAGGAAAAGGACACCATTCAGCAGGATTGGCGTAAGAAGCTGAACGAGATCGACGGCGTCGTTGATGCAGAAGTCATCGGGGAGGTCGTCTCCAAGATGACCGGCGTTCCGCTGACCCGTTTGGAGAAGGACGAATCCGAGCGGCTGCTGAACCTCGAAGAGGAGCTGCACAAGACCGTCATCAGCCAGCAAGAAGCGGTCAAGGCCGTCGCTCGCGCCATCCGCAAGGCCCGTTCCGGACTGAAAGATCCCCGCCGGCCGATGGGCTCGTTCATCTTCGTCGGGCCCTCCGGCGTCGGAAAAACGTTGCTCGCCAAGGCCCTGGCGGACTTCATGTTCGGCGACCCCGATGCCTTGGTCTACTTGGACATGAGCGAGTACATGGAGAAGCACAACGTCTCCAGACTCATCGGCGCACCGCCCGGCTACGTGGGCTACGAAGAAGGCGGACAGCTCACCGAGCGCATTCGCCGTCGGCCTTACGCCGTCGTCCTCCTCGACGAGGTCGAAAAGGCGCACCCCGACGTCTTCAACATGCTCCTTCAGATCATGGAGGAGGGCCGGCTCACCGACTCGTTCGGCCGGCACATCGACTTCAAAAACGTCATCCTGATCATGACCTCCAACATCGGCGCGGAACTGATCAAAGGCGGACAACAGTTCGGCTTCGGCAAACGCGACGACGTTCAGGATTACGAGAGAATGAAGTCCACGCTGATGGCCGAGGCGGAGAAGTACTTCCGACCCGAGTTCATCAACCGCCTGGACGAGATCATCGTTTTCCGGCCGCTGACCAAGGACGATCTGTTCAACATCATCGAGATCGAGCTGGCCAAGGTGCGCGAACGGCTCCAGGCCAAGGGCATTGAACTCGATCTGGACAAGAAGGCCAAGGAGTTCCTGATCGAGAAGGGATTCAATCCGGACTTCGGGGCCCGGCCGCTGCGCCGCGCCATCAGCTCCTACATCGAGGATCCGCTGGCCGAGTCATTGCTCAGCCGTGACTTTCAGTCGGGTGAGAAGATCACGGTCACCCACAAGAAGGACGCCGAGAATCTCTACTTCCAGTCCGAGCCGATACCCAAGGACGAGGGTGGGGACGATGGCGGCGACGACGGGGACTCGCCCGAGCCAAGCCCCGACCGCCCGACCGAAGAACCTGCGGCCACGGCCTGAATCCCAGCTACACGAATCCACGACCATCGATATCCCCCGGCGGGCCCTCCAAAGCCCGCCGTTTTCATTTGGTTTTCATTTGCGCTGGGACATCTGAAACTCGCCCGCGGCCCTTCCCAACAACCTGCTGAGCCCCCAGCTTCGGAGCCCAGCCATGACCCAATGTTGCCCGTGCTGTCAGGAACAACCCACCACCACGCCTCGCCGGCGCTTCCGGCCGATCGCGGTGTTGCTGAACCTCGTCCTCGCCTATGCCCTGCTCGTCGTCGGCGGCGGCACGCTGATCAACACCGGCCACCCAGTCGCGGTCGAAGTCGGCAGAATCATGCAGTTGGTCACGCTCGTTCAGCCAACGATCCATTGGGCCCAGGCCAACGACCATGACACGATGGCCGGCGGCCTGACGGTGCTCGCCGGCGGCGTCCCCGTCGGACGGTCGCTTTAGGCATACGCGAGGATTTGCTGCGTTGACGCCATCTTCGATTCGCGTCGGGTCAAGCCCGACGGCCAAACCCCAATGCCTCTCTCCCGTGATGCCACTGCTTCAGTGGATCATCAGCAGCTTCAAGCCGGGGCCTTCGCTGACGACATCGACGGTCTTGAACCTGAACAGCCTGCCCACCTGCGGGTGGAATCGGATTCGTATCACGCCCCCGCCGAGGTTCTCCATGACCACTTCATGGCGTGGGATACCCAGCATCATGCGATTGACGGTCTTGGCCAGATCGTTGCGGCGCTGGCCGAAGTAGCGGGCGAAGTCCTCAACGCCCAGCCCCTGCCGTTCGTAAGAACGCTTTGTTCGCTCAGACAGCAACTGCGCCCACAGCAGCTCGTACTCCTGATTTCGCAGGCAGGTCAAGGTGTTGGCCAACACATGCTCGGGCACGCGCGCACGCAGGATGATGCTGCCGTCCTCGAATTCCTCACGGATCTGAAGCGGCTTGACAGCGCCGTCGTTGTTCTTGTTTCGTTTTCCAACCAGATCGGTCGTCTCGTACACGATCACCGTGCCGTCCGCGAGCGTGACACGATCTGGAAGCTCGCCCAGCGCCGCGTCGTGGTAGTAAGCGGGCCGGCGGTGATGTTCGACGCGGTACTCTTCGCAGCCAACCGTTGTGATGAACAACACGAACCCGCCGACTGCCAGCGCACGGAAAACCGGGCGGGGACTAAGGTCCGCACCGATGTGTTTGTTCTTATGGTGTGGAACGCTGCGACACATCCGCCGCTCCCGGAGAATCAAGCTCGATCACAAAATCCGCGACCCAAAGTTGACTCTCGCCATCGACACTGCGCTGGCTGGTCCAGATCATGACGCTTCCATCGGAGTTGAAGGCCGGCAGGACGTCAGCCCTGGCTGCATGCGTAATACGCCGGCGGTGCGTGCCGTATTTGATCGTGCCGGTCGAACCGTCCAGATCACCGGGGTCGGCATCGAGCAGGAACACCTCGTAGTTGTGGTGACCGATTTCACTGGTGGCGTATACGAGGAACCGCCCGTTCGGATGCCAGAATGGCCCCCAATTCACGTGTCCGTTGTCGGTGATTTGATATTCCCGCGATAGACCCACGATCTCGCCGCGCTCGTTGAACGCCAACTCGCCGATGAAAAGCTGCAAGTAGTGATCGCCCCGCCGATCGGAGCGATAGCAAATGCGCCTTTCGTCCGGCGAGAAGAACGGCCCGCCGTCGTATCCCTCGGCCTGGACAATGCGATTGACGTTGCCCGTGGTGAGGTCCTTGATGAACAGATCACCTGCATTGGACGTCAAGTCACAAAACAACAGATGCCGGGCGTCCTTCGTCAGCGAACCTTCAGCCTGATACGAACTGTCATCACCGTAGATCACCTCGATCGATTCGGCGGCGCCGTCGGCGGTATCCAACTCACAGCGGACGATCTTCATCTCCGGCGGGAACATCCAGCGGTACCGGTCGGTGTCGCGCACAAACCCCGGCGGCTGTTGTTCGACCGGCGGCTGGACCGTCGAGGCAAACAACACGACATTCGGATCGGTCGGGTGAAACCACCCGCAGGTGTTGGCCGACCCGGGCGGGCTGAGCCGTTTGAAGTTCTCGATCCCGGTAATTCGTCCCGCGCTATTTCGCACGATGTCGGCGACGATCATCGCGTAGAACGGATCGGCCGCCTGACCCGCGGGCGGCAATTCGACCGCTTGGAAAATCACCTTGGAGTCATCGGGCGAGAAATACGACTCCCCAGCCTTGACGAACCGATCGGCAAACGTCAACTGCAACTGATTGGCGAGAATCCCCGCCTCCGCCTCTTGCCAGTTGGGATTCGGTTCGGCCTCGCCGCTGGGGGCTTGTGCCAATGCGTGGGAACAAAGTCCAAGGCCGGCAAACGCGGCGAAGAAGCGGTGATATCTCATCGTGACGAAGCTCGCTTGGGGGTTTGGGTGTCGTACATCGGTGGGCCCAATCATACCACCGGATCGGCCCGTGATTGCAGCACGGCACAAGGCTGGACTACCCTAGCCGCCCATGGCTTTGGATGTCATTCATCAAGACGAGCGAATTCTCGTGCTCAACAAGCCCCCCGGGCTGCTGTCCGTGCCGGGGATCGGGCCTGACAAGCAGGATTGCCTCGCCACGCGCGTGCAACGTGAATTCCCGGGGGCCCGCATCGTCCATCGACTCGATCGCGACACGTCCGGCGTGATCGTCATGGGCCTGGACGCTGAGGCCCATCGTGAATTGAGTCGGCAATTCCATGATCGTGAGGTGCATAAAATTTATGTCGCGATCGTCCACGGGATGGTCGAGCCGGATGAGGGTGAGGTAAACCTGCCCATGCGCAAGGACATGGACCCCCGGAACGCGCCGCGCCAGGTCATCGATCACGAGCAGGGGCGATCGGCGGTGACGAAGTATCGCGTGCTGAAGCGCGACGCCGACCGCACGCGCTTGGAACTCCGTCCGATCACCGGGCGCTCGCACCAGATTCGTTTGCACTTGCAATCGATCGGCCACCCGATTCTCGGCGACGATCTGTACGCGCCCCCGGAAGTAGCGGCCATGGCCGATCGTTTGTTGCTGCACGCGCAGTCGTTGTGGCTCGTGCATCCGGGCGCCGCACAACCGATGACGTTCGAATCGCCGTGTCCGTTCTGAGCGTTTCGTGCTGCCATGCGTGTACGACACCGGGCCTTACACCCACGGAAGCCCACGGGCTCGAGCCCGTGGGCTTCACCGGGGCGCTGTGTTCGCTGCGAGGCGACAACGCAGGATCGTCGCGCTCACGCCCCCACGGCTACCTTCGGCATCATCTTTATTGCAGACGGCTCGATCGGCGCATCGCCAATCGAGACGCCGTGCGCCGCGAGATACCGCCCCATCGCCATCAGCGGGAAATACAGCCGATACAGGTGATAGCGCAGATAGAACACGCGCGGGAAACCCGTGCCCGTGAACCAAGGCTCATACCACGAACCGGCGGGATCACCATCGGGATTCTGCGCGCGATCGACCGATTGCGCCTCAGTCAATTGCGTACCGGCCAGCCATTGGATCGCCCGTCGCAAATCAGGATCATCCGGGCCATAGACCTCCTGCAGAATCATCGCCGCCCATGCAGTTTGCGAAGCAGTGGACGGCCCGCGGCCTTTCATCGTTTTATCGATGTATGAATTCGCTGACTCACCAAACGCTCCGTCAGCTTGCTGCACCGACTTGATCCAGCGTCCCGCTCGTGTGATCCATTCTTGCTCGAAACCCTCACCGCAACGGATCGGCCCCACCACCGCCTGCCACGTGCCATAGATGTAGTTCACCCCCCACCGCCCGAACCAACACCCTTCCGGCTCCTGGCAACGCTTGATGTATTCGACAGCGCGCCGCACCGGCTCATCATCAACCGTGAACCCGAGCCAACTGAGACACTCCAGCGTTCGGCCGGTAATGTCCGGGCACGATGGATCCTGCATCGCGTTGTGGTCGGCGAACGGGATGTATTCGAGGATCTGCCGATGCTGGGTCTTGTCGAACGCAGCCCACCCGCCGTCGTCGTTTTGCAGGGCGAGTATCCACTGCACGCCGCGCTTGGCGGCGGCGACGTTCTCGCGCCCCCCGGCACGCTTCAATCCCATCACCACCATCGCGGTGTCGTCAATATCCGGGTACCAACCGTTTGCATACTCGAAGTACCACCCGCCCGGCCGCAGGTGCGGCTTGACGTTGTCCGCCCAATCGCCGCGATGTCGACATTCCTTGCTCACCAACCAGGAGGCAGCTTTGCGGACGGCTGGATGCCCAGCGTCCAACCCGCAGTCGGTCAGCGCATACAGTGCAATCCCCGTATCCCACACCGGGCTGAAGCATGGCTGAATGCGAATTGTGTCCTCTTGCTCGATGAACAGGGCATCGAGGTCGCGCTCGGCCCGCTGAATTACCGCCTCGTCTCGCTGGTATCCCAACGCCTTCAACGCAATTTGGATGTACACCATCGGCGGGAAGATCGCGCCCAAGCCGGCCGTGGATGAAATGCCATCCTGCCCCGCACGATCCAACAGCCATTGCTCGGTCCTCTTGATCGCCAGCCGCTGAAACGGCGATCCGCCGATGCGATGCACGATCTTGAGAACCCGATCGATCGCCAAAAAGAACGCCGACCAACCGGGCGGGGTGCTTTGGGTCAGGGCAAACGTGAAACGATGCCGTTCGTGCTGCGAGCAGAACAGTTCATCGATCCCCAAACGAGCGGGAAGTTTCCGCACCGGGCGCAGCGTCGTCACCAACGACAGCGGCGTGATCATCGTTCGTGTCCATGCGCTGACGTTGTTGAGGTTGAAATAGAACCAGCGGGGCAGGAGAATGATCTCCGGCGGGATCGCGGGCACCGCATTGAAAGAGACTTGCCCCAAACACGCCAAGTAGAAATTCGAGAAGCTGTTGCAGCGTTCCGCGCCGCCGTGATTCAGCACCACCTGGCGAGCCTTGACCATGTGCTGAGCATCGGGATCGTCGCCCATCAGCTTCAGCGCGAAATATCCCTTGACCGTCGCGGACAAATCGGCCCCGGCGCCTGGGTACTGGCCCCACGATCCGTCGTCGCGCTGGAGGCTGCGTAGATAGTTGGCGATCTTTGGAAGCACCTCGCAGGCAGGCCGGCCGTCCGCCATCGGTTCATCTTCTTGACAGAGGATGAACTTCATGAGCAGGTACTCGCTTTGGAGGATAGAGTCGCCTTGCAGCTCACCGCAGAAGTGGCCGTCGTCGTGCTGCACCGACAGCAACGCCTCCACCGCTTTGGAAAGCGCGCTGGTAAAGCGAGTTCGGTCTTGGACCTTCAATGGACTGGCCAGGGCTGATCTCCTGAAGCTGCGCTTCGCGGTCGAACGTCCATTCTAAGCAGGCGTGGGAGCAATGCGTTCACGCTCAACCAACGTTTTGGGGCTTGGAAGTGGTTATCGGAGACCGCCCCCTTCGCCATCTTGCCGCTACGATCCAGATGATGAACACAAAGTCCACAGCGACGGCGCCCTTTGCGGCTGCGGCTATCAGCGGGCATCTCGATACCCGCACCGCCGCCACCGAGGTCGCCCACGATCTTTACGACCACATCGGCGGCTCTTGCGACCTCGCGCTGCTGTTTGGAAGCTTTCACCACCGGGCGGCGCTATCAGAAGCGGCCGAGACGCTCCGCCACACCATCGGCCCGCGGACGATGCTCGCGGTGACGGCCGAAGGGGTGCTAGGCGTGGATCAGGAGCTGGAGGGGCTGGCCGGTTTGTCGGCGGTCGCGTTCCAACTGCCGGGCGTGGACCTGCACCCGTGGACATACCAAGCTGAACACCACGCGGGAATCCTCAAGTCACGCCAGGCCATGCGCGAGCACATTGGCCTCAACGACGATCTGCGGACCGTGTTCATGCTGGGCGATCCGTTCTCGACGCCGATCACGAAACTTCTGCCCGCTTTGACGACCTGCGGCGGGCCTGAGCAACCCGTGCCGGTCGCGGGTGGGATGTGCTCGGGCGCCAGCCAGCCCGGACACAACGTGCTGGTCCTTGACGACCGAACGTTTGAGGCGGGGCTGATCGGGGTGACGATCAGCGGCGCGGTGGACATCGACTTCGTCGTCAGCCAGGGATGCCGGCCCATCGGCGAGCCGTTGGTCATCACCAAATGTGAGGGGAATGTCGTGCTTCAACTCGGCGGTCGCAAGGCGCTGGACGTCGCGCAGGAGTTGACCGACAGCCTCGATGAGCACGAGCGATCATTGCTCTCGCGGGGGCTGCTGGTGGGAATGGTGATCGACGAATACAAGGAGCGGTTCGGGCGCGGCGACTTCATCATCCGCAACATGCTGGGGTACGACAAGAAGCAGGGCGCAATCGCCGTAGGGGAGATCATCCGCGTGGGGCAGACGATGCAGTTTCACGTCCGCGATGCGGATACCGCCGACGAGGATTTGCAGTTGTTGCTCGATGGTCAGCAACTGAAGGAGCCGCCGTTCGGCGCAGTGCTGTTTACGTGCAACGGCCGGGGCAAGCAGTTGTTCGAGACTGACAACCATGATATCGGCGTGATTCAAGAGCGACTGGGCCAGGTGCCGTTGGCCGGGTTCTTCGCCGCGGGCGAGATCGGCCCGATCGGCAGTCAGTCGTTTCTCCACGGCCACACGGCGGTGCTGGCGCTGTTTCGCGCGCGGGGCTCGATTTAGGTCGCGCGAAGCCGCAAGCGGCGTCAACTCCCGCCGCTTGCGGCTTCGCGTGAATCCACGGCAAGGTCTACGCCAAAGCCCACCCTGGTTATCCATTGCGGCAATCCATATCGCCCGGCCGATATCACCCGGCGATGACGACTGTGGCGATTGATCGAATCCCCGCCCAACCGCGGCGGTACAATGAAGATGCCGTGGGTATAGGAAGCATTCTTCTTGAGCGGGGGCTGATCAAGGAAGAGCAGCTCGAACAGGCGAGCGCCGAGCAGAACCGCACCGGCGAGCGGCTGGACCATGCGCTGGTGCGCCTGGGGTTCGTCAGCTCCGGCGAGGTGCTGAAGGCGATCGGTCAGCAGTTCGCCATGCCCATCGTCGACCTCAATGACCTGGAGGTGGCGGAGGACATTCTGGGGACGCTGCCGCCGAAGCTCGTCTTCAAGCAACAGTGCGTTCCCATCGGGCGCAACAACGGCGCGTTGCAAGTCGCCACCTGCGATCCCTTTGAGTTGACCGCGTTCGACGAGCTGCGCTTATTGACCGGCATGGCCATCGAGCTCGTCCTGGCGGATGAGCAGGACATCCGCAAGTTCATCCGCACACACTACGGCGTGGCGGGCGACACGCTCGACGAACTATCCGCTGAGATCGAGGTCACCGAGACCGAGGTCACAGGGGCCGAAGCGCAGGAGCTGGAGCAAGCCCAAGCAGCCAGCGTCATCAAGCTCGTCAACGATCTGATGCTGGAGGCGATCCGCGAGCGGGCCACCGACGTTCACATCGAGCCCTATGAAGATCGCCTGGAGATCCGCTATCGCATCGACGGGGTGCTGAGCCACGCCGGCGTGCCCTCGACGGTGAACCGTTTCCGGAATGCGATCGTCAGCCGAATCAAGATCATGGCGAATCTCAACATCGCCGAGAAGCGCAAGCCACAGGACGGGCGAATCACGCTGCGCCATAAGGGGCGGGAATACGACCTGCGCATCAGCGTGATTCCGATGATCTTCGGCGAAGGGGTGGTGTTGCGGATCCTCAACAAGACCGCGGCCATGTTCCAACTCGAAGAACTGGGCATGGCTGACGAGAATCTGCGCCGCTGGGACGAGCTGATCATCCGCCCGCACGGGATTCTGCTCGTGACCGGCCCCACCGGCTGCGGGAAATCGACGACGCTGTACGCATCGCTGACGCGCATCGTCAGCGACGAAGTCAAAGCGATCACGATCGAGGACCCGGTCGAGTATCACGTCGACGGCGTGAACCAGATCCAGATCAAGCCCCAGGTGGGACTGACCTTCGCCACCGGATTGCGGTCGATCCTTCGGCACGACCCGGACACGATCATGATCGGTGAGATCCGCGATCTGGAGACGGCGGAGGCGGCGGTGCAGGCGTCGCTGACCGGTCACCTGGTCTTCTCGACCCTGCACACCAACGACGCGCCGGGGGCGTTGACTCGACTGCTGGACATGGGCGTCGAGCCGTTCCTGGTAGCCAGCTCACTGGAAGGGGTGATGGGGCAGCGTCTGCTGCGGCGTATCTGTAACGCCTGCAAGGAGCCGTACAAGCCTGAGGCGAGCGAGTTCCCGCCCGACTTCAAGCGGCCAAGAGGCCTTCAGCTCTACCACGGGACCGGGTGCCGGGAATGCCGCCAGACCGGCTTCCGAGGCCGGGTCGGCCTCTATGAGCTGCTGGTGATGAACGAGCAGACGCGGGAGATGGTCATGACCAAGGCCAATGCCCGCGAGATTGCCAAGGTGGCGGTGGCGGCAGGCGATCTGACGCTGCTCCGCGATGCCGGCTTCGACAAGGTCCGAGCGGGCGTCACCACCATCCCCGAGGCCCTCCGCGCAACCCAGGCCTGAGTATCACCTGTGGGTCACCCTGGGCAAGCTGTGTCAAGGGAACCACTTGCGACCGGCGTGCGTATTGGCGAGGCGAGCGCTTCGTCCTTGACGCGACGGGCTGCGGACGGGACACTGGCTGTTCTGGAGCCCATTTGAGCCCATTCGCCCTTCGCGGGTCGGCGGGCCGGATGCCCCCGGGCCGGGACTTTTACATGAAACCGTGGTTGGGAGGTTACTACCTATGGCTGCACGAACAGAAGCTGGCACCGGCGTTGTGGTGTCCCTGGTCGTCTTTGTACTTTCGACGATCTTTCTGCTGGTGCTGACGATCGTCTTCTACGCCCGCCAGAGCAAAGAGATTCAGGCCGCCGTGGAAGCGGAAGAGTCCCTGGCGAAGTATGTGACGCGCGAGCAGCGCAACCGTGACGAGATCAAAGCCCTGGAGGGTCGCGCCAATCCCGCGGCCGGGCAATCGGTGGTCCGAATGCTCCAGGACGACAAGCACCAGATCATGCAGTACCTGACCGGCAACGGGAGCGACTCGCTCGATACTGCCAAAGACAGCTTAGTGAGCCTCGGTGTTGGCGACGGTGAGACCGTGCGCGAGATCCTTCGGGACCTCTCTCGGGACCAGCGAACCAAGCAGCAGGAGATCGGCGGTCTGGAGTCCAAGCTCGCCAACCGCCAGGACGAGATCGACGACCTCAAGGCTTCCATGCGCCAGCTTGAGGAGGACCATCGCGCTGAGGTTGACGGCATCAATACCGAGGTCAACGGGTATCGCACGGAAGCCTTGCGCAATCGCGATCGTCTCGATGAGGCGGAAGGTGAGTACCGCGCCGCTGTCGATCGGCTTGATGACCGCTACCAGGGCGAGATCGCCGATCTGCAGAATCAAAACGACCGGCTCAACGAGGAGAGCGTTCGCCTCAAAGACCGGGTCGGCGATTTGCAGGCAATCATCGCGCGCAGTCGACCGACCGGCGGCGATCCCTCGCTGCTCGTTGACGGCCACATCATCGATCAAGCAGGAAGCTCCGACGCGGTCTTCATCGATCGCGGCAAGAAACACCACATCGTCCTCGGCATGACCTTCGAGGTCTACGACCGCGAGACGGCCATTCAGGTCGACCCGCTGTCGGGTCGGATGTCGCGCGGCAAGGCAAGTCTTCAGGTGACAAACGTTGCAGCGACAACCTCGACGTGCAAGATTATCCGGGCCGTACCGGGTCGGCCCGTCGTCCGAGACGATGTCATCGCCAACGCGGTCTATGACCCGAAATACGTGTTCAAGTTCCTGATCCACGGGAGGTTTGACGTGGACGGCGACGGCCGACCGTCCGCGGCCGAGGCCCAACATCTTCGCAGCCGCGTGATCCGGTGGGGCGGAGCGATCGTCACCGGCGACGACCTGCCGGGCGACCTGGATTTCCTGGTGCTCGGCGCCCAGCCGCCGATTCCCGGACCGCTAGCCACTCAAGCCACCGACCGTCAGACCGAGATTTGGATCGATAAGCGCAACGCCTACGAGAAATACCAAGAGTTGATGAAGCAGGCGATGGACGCGCAGATCCCCGTGCTCAACGCCAACCGCTTCTTCATTCTGATCGGACACACCATTCGGTAACCGCCGGCGGTCCGAAGACGATCGACGCAACCTCACCGAGCCTCGCACCACATGGCGGGGCTTTTTCCTTTTCTGCCCGTTACAACCGCCCTGCCCCCGGCGGATATGATCGCCCTCCCCTGGTCTTGAGGAACACCCGCCGTGGCGGCAAACCAGTCAGCGCTGGTCAACTGGAGTCAGTACCTGTCCCTGCGCGCCTTCGCCGGGATCATGCATTGTTTCGACATCGACCAGAACCTCCAGTCCGCGGCCGGCGTGGGGTCGCTCTTCCACAAATTCAGTCACCGACACCGCCGGCGCGCACAGCACAACATCGCCCAGAGCTTTCCCGACTGGCCGAGCACGCGCGTGGCCACGGTTGCCGAGCGCTCGATGCAGCACATGTTCCAACTGTTCATGGTTGATGCGTTGATTACGCCTCGCTGCATCACCGAATCCTCCTGGCCGAAATACGTGCGCGTCGGCGAGCTTCCCCGCGCATTGGAGCGGCTCGTGAGAGGCCAACCCGCGATCTTCATCACCGGACATTGCGGGAACTGGGAACTGCTCGGCTACAGCCTCGCGGTGATGGGCTACCCGTTGCACGCGCTGGCCCGGCCGCTGGACAACCCGCTCCTGAACCGCTGGGTCATGGGTATGCGTGAGGATCGCGGCCTGCGCATCATCACCAAGTGGGGCGCCATGCCGATCCTTCAGCAGATTCTGGGCGCCGGTGGCTGGATCGCGTTCATCGCCGATCAGAACGCCGGCGATCAAGGCTTGTTCGTTCCCTTCTTCGGCTCACTCGCCTCGAGCTACAAGTCGATCGGTCTGCTCGCCATGCGGTACAACATCCCCATCGTAGCCGGGTTCGCCCGCCGCTTGGATGGTCGATTTCGATACGAGCTTTCCTGCACCGATTTCATCACCCCCGATGATTGGGCGAATCGTGACGACCCCCTTTTCTACATCACCGCTCGCTTCAATCACGCGATGGAGCAGATGATCCGATCCGCGCCCGAGCAATACCTGTGGGTGCACCGACGCTGGAAGAGTCGGCCTCGGCATGAGCGGCTCGGCCGGCCCGTGCCGCCGCGGCTCGTGGCCAAGCTGCGATCACTGCCCTGGCTGAGCAATGACGAAGTGGACCTGATCGTCGATCGGTCCAACAAACTAGCCCGCCGAGAGCAGCCGTAACGCCTCCATCGGCCCCGCGATGCTACGATTGTCCCCCCACCGCCGCAGAACACCATGAACACCTCACGATTACAAGGCAAAAAAGTTCTTATCGTCGACGACGATGAGGATGTCCTCAGCAGCATCGAGCTAGCAATGCGGGCGGAGGGCGCGACCACCCACACCGTCACCGACGGAAACGCCGCCATCATCGCCTGCCAGGGCGGGTCCCCTGATGCCATCGTGCTGGACATGATGCTTCCCAAGCGCTCCGGCTTCCTCGTGTTGGAGAAGCTCAAGTCCCAAGCCAACGCCCCGATCATCGTCATGATCACCGCCAATCAGGGCAAGCGCCACATGGTCTACGCCGAATCACTCGGCGTGGACGCGTACCTGGTCAAGCCCGTACCCTTGTATCGGCTTGTGGACAAAGTGGTTCAGCTACTCGAGCCCGACGACGACGAGCACGAAGAGGCGGTCCAAGCGTAGCTTGCCGGCCCGTGTGTAATCCAATCGCCGCGAACATGCGCTGCCGCCGCCCGCAAACGGCCGAGACCGAAATGTCCGAAACCGGCACACTCATGGATCAAGCCACCTCCGGCCGACAATTCGTCGTCCTCTCCAACCGTCCAGCCGACGGTGAGGCCGCGCTCGTTCCCATCGGCCCGAGGCGCGACGTGGTCAACGACCTGTTCGATTGCAACACCGGGCCCGAGTCCGACAACGACGACGTCCTGTACGGCCCGGGCCTTCGCATCGAGCTGACGCCCGGACAGGACCCCATCACCCAGATGCTCCTCACCATCACCGAGGAAGAAGTCGGCTGGCAAGTCCTCACCCGATTCGTCAAGAAGTTCGGGTGGAGGCTGCTCGATCCCGCCACCGGCCGTGAACTCAATCCAGCCTCACAGTGAGGTGCTGAGTCGGGCGGGTCTGATCCACTCGTGAGTACAGTCCACAAGATCATCTCAGGCGGGCAGACTGGGGTTGATCGGGCGGCACTGGACGCGGCCATCGAGCTGGGAATCACCGGCGGCGGTTGGTGCCCCAAAGGCCGAGCCAGTGAAGACGGTCCAATCCCCGATCACTATCCGCTGACCGAGACACCCTTTGCTGATCCCGCCCAACGCACTGAATGGAACGTGCGAGACGCCGATGCGACGCTCATCATCGCACAAGGCAAGCTCACCGGCGGAACCGCTCGGACACAGCGGCTCGCCACATCCCAGCCCAAACCATGCCTTGTCATCAACCCGACCGAGGCGACCTCAGCCGCGACGGTCCGAGCGTGGCTCAACGAGCATGCGGTCACGACGCTCAACGTGGCCGGCCCTCGCGCAAGCACCGATCCGGATATCTACGAACTTGCCCAGCAGCTTCTGAGGGAGGTTCTCGCCCCCGACGCCGAACGCTGATCCGCCTCCCACGGCAGGGCGACCTTTACGATGGATACAATCACGGCCAACGCCGAGTCGCGCTATGCCAGACGAACCCACCATCTCATCGGATCACACCGCCCCCGCGGGGACGGTGGTTGACGCCTCGGACCCCGAGGCCCTTCGCCGCGCGCTCGACGATGCGCTCAGCTTTCGCGGCGACGTGACGATCACCCGCCGATCGACCGGCGAGACAATCGAGGGCTATCTCTTTGATTGCACTTCACAGGCGAGCCTCGCCCAATCGGCAGTTCGGCTGATACCCAAGGACGGCTCCGAGCGCGTGACAATCCGGGGCAATGACATTGCGAGAATCGAGTTCGGCGGCAAGGATCCGGCGGCTGGCAAGTCGTTCCAGACGTGGGTCAAGAAGTACGTCGCCAAGAAACTGGCAGGTGAATCCGCCAACATCGAGTCCGAGCCGTTGCCATGAAGCACCACGACAAGACACCTGTGATCGAACCGGCGAACCGGCGCTTCGGGCGATCGGCCCCAGTGGCGGCGATCGCGGTCACGGCCATGCTTGTCGGCTGCCCCAACACCCCCGCCGAGTCATCCGATCCCCCGCCTGTCGCCACGCAATCTGCTCCGCCCCAACCTGCCGGGTCCGTCAGCCCCCAGCCCATACCTCCGGCCAAGACCGTCCCCCTCGCGCCCATCATCGCAGGTCCGTTGCGCGTCGAACCCGGCGGGTTCAACTTCGGCATGATCGGGCCAAAATCCGTCCATGCTGTCAACACAACGCTCTACAACACCAGCGCGGCCCCCATCACCATTATCAAAGTCTCACCATCATGCGCTTGCACAATGCCGCAGGACCTGACAGGCACGGTCATCCCGCCCGGCGGATCAATTCCCTTCTCCGCGACGTTCAGCGCTCCGACGAAGCCAGGCCTCAAGAACGCCTATGTCCAGCTCGTGTTCAGTTACGGCGGTCGGCGGGCCCATGCGAAGATCAATTTCCAGGGCATGATCACCATGCCCGTCCGCGCCGAACCACCCTATGTCGATGCGCTCAAGGGCGTGACCACCGGCCGAACCCGCGTCGAGTCCGTTGACGGCCGGCCGTTTCGGATCATCTCTGCCAACGGTGAGTCGCCGATTTACGCGGACGGGTTCGATCCGCAGACGGACCAGCCGCGCAACACCTACGAAGTCCAATGGAACATTCCGCCGCGCACCGACGAGAACTGCCAGGGCATGCGCCTTTGGTGGGTGATCGAAACCGACCATCCCGATTGTCCGATCCTTCCCATGCGCGTACGCCACGAATGTACCGGCCTCAAGGCCGACCCCGATTGGCGACAACGCACCTGGCGGTTCCCGGAGTACATCGCGCAGCTCGGAGCGCTTCACGCCGGGGTGCCGGTTGAGGTCGATATCGATATCGTCAACGAGAACAACGTGCGCATCTTCGCCGTCCAATCCGGATCATCGGGCGCGGACGCCGAACTGGTCTCGACCACCCCCAAGGACGGCGATATCACGACGTACCGCGTCCGTTTGACGCCGCGCCTTGGGTATGAAGGCATGCTCTATGCGATGGTCTTGTTCCGCTCCGACACGGGAAGCAAGGACATCGCCTTCATCGGCCGGGTCATGCCGCAAGCCGGCGGTTGAGACGAACGGCGCGACCCCGGTGGCGCTGCTCACCAGCCATGGCGCCAAAAATACCTAATAATCCGCAGCCGCCCGCGCCGACGGCCGACGTAGAAACAGGCCATGTCCGATTTTGTCAACATCCTCAGCATCTTCGGCGGCGTAGCCCTGCTCGTCTTCGGCGTGCGGTACCTGCGCAAGGGGCTCGACCGGCTGTTCGGACAGCGGCTGGGAACTTGGATGCAACGTCTCGCCTCGAAGCGCGGCTGGGCGTTCCTCGCGGGAGTGGCCGTCTCGCTCGTCGCTCCCTCCAGCACCACAATCTCACTGCTTGCCGTACAAACCGTCCGAGCCGGTCACATGAACGCCCGGCAGATGCTCGCCAGCGTGCTCGGTGCGAACATCGGGCTCACCGTTATGGTCCTGCTCATCGCCCTTCGATTCGAACAGGCGGCGCCGATCATCATTCTCGTCGGCGTCGCGCTCTATCAGTTCACCCAAGGTCCGCGCAGCCGCGGCATCGGACAAGTCTTGCTGGCGCTGGGATTCATTTTCCTTGGTATCCGCATCATGATGGAAGCCGCGTCGGCCGGCTCGTTCGATTCGGAGTCCGGCCTGGGGTCAATCATCAACTTCGACAAGCTCGAGCAATACGCGGTGCTGCTGGCTTGCTTCGCCGCCGTGCTCGCCCTGGTATTGCAATCAAGCACGGCCACCATCGGACTTGTCATCGGACTCGGGGCCGCCGGCGCGATCAATTTCAGGATGGCCGCCCCCATCGTCCTGGGCGCGAACGTGGGGCTTGCTGTGACCACGTTGATCCTGGGGTGGCGGCTCGTCGAATCGAGACGCCTCGCATTGGCGAACCTCCTGCTGAAAGTGCTCGTCGCCGCCGCGGGTTTGACGGTGCTTCAACTCATGGGCGACTCCCTCCCGCAGCCCAACGTGAACACCATGTCCTTGGCCGTGGCCGGGCTCCATACCGGCTTCAACGTCGTGGTCGCGATCATCGGCCTGCCGACTATCGGTCTTATCTCGTCCCTCTTGGCGCATCTCGTGCCCACGCCCCTGCCCGGAAAACCAGGCGCGTTCGGGCCGCGGTACATCACCGAAGGCCCGATCGGCGGCGCGGCCTTGGCCATGGGTCAGGCCCGGCGCGAGATCATGTACACATCCGAGATCGTCAGCAGCATGTTGCGCGACGCCTGGCAAGCGCTCAAGTCCAACAACGAGCAGCTCATCCGCGAAGTGTCGCAGCGCGATGATCAGGTCGATCTGTTGGATACCGAGATCAAACGTTTCCTCACGGGACTCGCCCGCGAGGAGGCTGAGCAGTTCGACGCCGACGAGCAGATGCGCCAGCTTCGCTATCTCAGCGAGTTGGAAACGATCGGCGACATCATCGACAAGAACATCAGCGAGTTGATTCTCAAAAAAATCCGCCTCGGCGCGTCATTCTCAGACGACGGCGAAAAGGAGCTCGACGATTTCTACAACAAGGTGCGGGAGAACTTTACTATCGCCGAGAACGCCTTTCCCACCGGCGATCGTCAGCTCGCCCAACAACTGCTACGCCACAAGGAGCGGATCAACCAGTACGAACACGAGCTGCGTGATCGGCATTTTGCTCGTCTCAACGCCGGTCTTACCGAGGCCTACGAAACCAGCGCCATCTACCTCGACCTGCTGACGCACCTCAAGCGGATCAACAGTTGCCTCTCGCACTTGGCCTATGCGATCCTCCAGGACACCGAGCCCAAGCCCACTGCCGCCCACACTACGACCGGCGAGTGACACAGACGCCATCCGGTAAACCGCGGCACCTCGCAAAAGCTCGCAAAACACTTAGGAGCCGCATGAGGGCGATCGATTCATCGCGCGACCCCCGGCCGAGCGTCTCTGCGAAATGCGATGTCCGGCCGAGGGCTCGGATGCTGCGCTACGTACGCTGTTCGCCAACAGCCAACCCAGTGGTTCGGCGCGATCTCGTGCAAAACGTACGCATCACCGCCTGAAGACGGCGCGACATCATCCGGCGGCGGCAGTGTCGGCCACCATGGCACAACACCTTTGTGGTACTCCGGGAGCTTCTTGTATTCCTGTGGATCGTTGACAACGGTGTCGACGGTCGTCAGCCGATGCTTCGTCTCGCCGAGCTTGGGTATCGACGCCAACAGCCCGCGCGTGTAGGGGTGATGCGACTTGGCGAACAGATCAAACACGTTGGCGTACTCGACGACGCGCCCGGCGTACATGACGCAAACCACGTCCGCGTTCTCCGCCACCACCCCCAGATCGTGGGTGATGAGCATCACCGCCATGCCCCGCTCGCGCTTCAGTTTCTTCAGTAACTCGAGAATCTGCGCCTGAATCGTAACGTCAAGGGCCGTCGTCGGTTCGTCGGCGAGCAGCAATTTGGGTTGACACGCGAGCGCCATCGCAATCATCACTCGTTGGCGCATTCCGCCGGAGAATTGGTGCGGGTAGGCGCGCAGGCGTTGCTTGGGGTTTGGGATGCCGACCTCGTGCATCGCTGCGATCGCGATCTCGGCCGCCTCCTTGTTATTCACATCCTGGTGCAGCAGGATCGCCTCGACGATCTGATCGCCGACGGTATAGACGGGGTTGAGACTCGTCGTCGGCTCCTGGAAGATCATCGCGATGTCTTTGCCGCGCACCTTCAGCATCTGCTTCTCGCTCAAGCGCAACAAATCGCGCCCGTCCAGAAGGATCGAACCGCGCTCGATGCGCCCCGGCGGCTGGGGAATCAGTTGCAAGATGGCCAGGGCGGTGACGGATTTTCCGCAACCGGACTCACCCACCAGCGCGAAAGTCTGTCGCGGGTGGATCGTCAAGCTCAGGCCGTCCACGGCTTGTACGTTCCCATCAGCCGTAGCAAACGAAACCGCTAAATCCGCAACCGCAAGCAACGGCCCGGGTTTGGTTGTCTCAGCCGCGGCTGGTTGAGTCTGCACGCTGGTCATCGTGGGAATTGTACCGTGAGGGCGGGCGATGGGACATAAAGCCGCGACCGTTGGTCGCGTTTCTTCCAAACAAAAGAGATTCACCGGCGTTTAGCGGGTGACGCGCAGCGTCCCGAGCGCGATGAATGATTGAAACACAGAGGGCCACGGAGAACCACGGAGGGGGAAGTTGGATCGATCAAACGAAACCTGTCGTGCTCTGTTGAGATCCGCTCCCGAGCGGCCTGTGCAAACTGTTTCGCTGGTGGTACGGTCTTAAAATCCCCAGGGGTTTGGCGGGCAAGCTCCGAAGACTCCGCTTGCCCATAGCACGCTCAGAGAGGTCTTCAACAGAGCGATCCTGACAGCTTCTCTTTGTGGCGAGCCGGCCCGTGTCGGGCCGGTGGACGCGGCATACCGGTGGCGCTCGGATGCACAGTGAGTTCGGGCGTCCACCGGGTTGACACAACCCGGCTCGCTGGCAGTGCTTGAACGCGGACACGCACGACTCGCCCCGGCGCGCAGGGACTCGCTGTGCGCGGCACCCGGCGCAACTTCCCAATCAGTGTGCATCTGTGTTCATCTGTGGTTTCATTCGTTCCGTAGCTCTCGGGACGCTGCGCGTCACCCGCTAAACGGCGCGATTCTCACTCACTGTTCCCCCTCATGGCGCATGGCTTATCCCCCATCCCTCTTTCCGCCCATCTGTGGCTCTCCCCCTCCGTGGTCCTTCGTGTTTCAATCCGAATTTCCAGAAAAACCGCGACCACCGGTCTCGGCTTTTTGCTTTATCCGTCAACCCTCATCCCTCTTCCCGCCCATCTGTGTTCATCTGTGTTCATCTGTGGTTTCTTCCCTCCCCTGCTTCGGGTCAATCGCGTCGCGCAGCGTATCGCCGATGATGTTCAGTGAGAACACCGTCAGGAAGATCATCACCCCCGGAAACAGAGCCAGCCACCAACGGAACACGCCGGTCGCGGGATCGATCGCTTGGGCGAGCATTTGCCCCCAACTCGGATCGGGCGGCTTGATGCCGAAGCCTAAAAAGCTGAGGTTCGCTTCCAGCAGGATGGCGGCGGCGATCGCGAAGCTCGAATCGACGAGGATCGGCGTCATACCGTTGGGCAACATGTGGCGAAAGAGAATCGAACGAATCGGCAAGCCCACCGCCCGCGCGGCGTGAACGAACTCCTGGTCGCGCAGGCGCAGAAACTCGGCCCGCAGGAACCGAGCGCCGCCCATCCACGACGTGGCGCCGATGACGGCCATGATCGCGTAGAGCATGTATTGGTTCCATTGCGGTGGAATGAACGCCATGATCATCAGCAGCAGGAACAAGCGCGGGATGGCCATGAATATCTCGACGATGCGCATGCCGAGCATGTCGATCCATCCGCCGAAGTATCCCATCAACGCCCCGAAGACGACGCCGATGACAAGCGCGATCCCGGTGGCGACGAACCCGATGGCCAGCGCGACGCGGGTGGCGTGGATGAGTCGCGCGGCGACATCAGCCCCGGCATCGTCGGTCCCCAGCCAATGCCGGGGCGCCGCTTTGGATTGACGCTCAAACCCATCGCGCCGGCCCGGCGCCATGTTGCGGGCATCGATCTGCGATGCCGTCGCTTCGTGTGCGATCGGCGTAAACAGGGCGAAAGCGCCGTCTTGCTCGGCCGCGGCGCGATAGTTCGTCAGATCAATGACGGGATGCTTGAGTGTGCCGGCGATCGATGGAATGAGCACCAGCCCAAGCAGCGCAACAACCACCAGGGAGCGAACCTTCACGCCACGCCGATGCAGGACAATCGCGGCGATCGCCTCGATGAAAGCAACCAACAGGACCCAGTCCACGACGCCAAGAGCGCGAAACAGCGGAAACTGAACACCGTCGTCGTTGATGAGAACATACGGCCGATGGTTCGCCAGCAACGGGGCGACGATCGCTATGAGCCCCAGCAATCCCATGACGCACAGCGCCGCGACGGCAAGACGATTGTGGCGGTATCTCTGCCACACCAACCGCCAATGCGATCGGGCATGATCGGCGGGAGGCGTTGTTCTTAGATTGCTCGTTCGTTTTGACATTAGCAAATGCGAGCACTACTCGAAGGCGATGCGGGGATCGACCACGGCATAGGCGATGTCCGCGAGAAGGATTCCCGTCATATTCAACACGCCGGCGATCAGCGCCATCGCCTGGACGACGTCGTAATCGCGATTCATGACGGCACGAAACGTAAACAACCCCATGCCCTCGATGTTGAATATCTTCTCGATGATGACGGAGCCCCCAATGAGGTACGGCAGGAGCGTGGCAAACATCGTGATCAACGGCAGCACGCTGTTGCGAAGAACATGATGAAGCACGACGTCCCGGCTCGACACGCCCTTGGCTCTGGCTGTGCGCACGTACTCCATCGTGAGATTGTCGAGCACGGCCGCCCGCATCTGCTTGGCGAGGTACGCGAACCCGCCGTAGGTGATGCAAATCACAGGCAGCACAAGATGCCAGGCGCGATCACCAAGCCAGGCGAAGAACGGCAGTCGTTCAGCGTCGATGCTGGAAAGTCCGTGGTTGGGGAACCACGGTACGCCTGCGCCGCCGGTGGTCAGGTAACCGACGAACACCGTTGCGGCCAGCACGATCGGAACGGACCACAGCCCCAGCATGAGCGCGTTGGATCCCACGTCGAACCGCCCCCCGCGCTTCACCGCCATCACCACGCCGGTCGGGATCGCAATGACGTAGATCAACGCCAACGCGATGACGTTGATGAGCAAAGTGATCGGCAGCCGACGCCGCAGCTCGTGCATGACCGTGGTTCGGCTCGTTTGTGATTGACCGAGGGTGACGGCGAATACTGTGGCCGAATAGCGATAACGGTGAATTTCGTTCTCGTTGATCTGCTCATCGAGCGGTATGAACGTCCCGGAAAGCTGCGCTCGACGTGATCGGCCGACGATTCGAGCCTGCGGTGTTCCGTCGGTATTGATCGCGACGAATTGCACCCATTGCCCGTCCGCGCCTTTGACGAGAAGCGTGCGCGTCGATTCCGCGGACGCTCCGGTTGCGTCGCCCACGATGTAGATCGGCCGGGGCTCCGGTTCGTCCGTCCACGCCGGCGCGTCGATTTCGGCGCTGAACATACTCCGCCACCAGTTGAAATACTGCCGCCAAATCGGCTGATCGAGCCCCAGCTTCTTCTCGTAGTAGGCCTCGACGGCGGCGCGCGATTCCGATGAGATCGCACCGGCATCCCTTGGAGCCGCCACCGGATTTCCGGGGGCGAAGCGCACGATCAGAAACACCATCACGGTGATCCCCAGCAGCGTCGGGATCATCAAGAGGATGCGCCGGACGATGTACGTGATCATCAGGCAGCTCGGTCCTTAGCGCCGTTGCAGATCGGCGGGAACGTACCACTCACTCGTATACAGTCGAAGCGAACGGCGTTGGACGTTCTTGAAGCGTTGGTCGATGAACGTGAGGCGCGGGCCGGTGAAGAGGAACGTGTATGGCTGTTCAACGTGCAGGAGCCGGTGGAATTGACGCCACAGCTCCATGCGTGGCTCGTACTCCATCGTTTGTCTCGCCTGTTCGATGAGTCGATCAGCCTCGTCGTTGACGAAACCGACGATGTTCGAGCCCTGGTCGATGACTTGGCTGGAATGCCACATCGCAAAGGCGTCGGTCTCGGGGTTGCCGGTCCACGCCATCACGATCATCTCGAAGTCGCGGCTCACAAGGCGCTGCTCGAAGACGGACCATTCCAATTGATCGAGATTGACCTTGATCCCCGCCTGCTTGAATTGCGCCTGAACATATCGTTGGTAGCGTTCGTGGAGATTGCTACGGGCCGCAAGGAAGTTGATCTGGAACGGCTCGCGCGCCCCGTCGCCATCGAGATCATTGTCAATCACGCCGTCGCCGTTCGTATCGCTCCACCCCGCTTCGCCCAGGAGTTGCCGGGCGCGATCGGGATCATACGGCCAGGGCTCGATCGTTGTGTCGTACTGATCGGACCCGAAATAGAACGGCCCGGTGACGATGCGCCCAAGCCCGCCGCGCAACGTGTCGATCATCGCCTGACGATCCAGGAGCATGGTCAACGCTTGACGCACTCGTTTGTCTGCGAACTTCCCAAGGCGAAGGTTGTAACCGAAGAAGTAGTACCCGCGCAAGGGCGTGTAGTAACTGATCGCCCGACCGCGTTCTTTGAGACGTAGATCATCAGCATAGACGATCCACTGCTCCTCAGTGGGCCCGATGATGTCAGCGTTGCCCGCCCAGAATTCTTGCAGTTCCGCCAACTCGCCGGTGATGAACCGAAGCACCTGCTTGTTGAGCGCGGGCTTCGGTCCCCAATAGTTCGCGTTGCGCTTCAAGACGAGCTGCCGGCCTCGATCCCAGGATTCCACCAGCCACGGCCCGGAGCCAACACAAAGATCGCCGATGCGGCTGTTGTACGTTTCCGCCTCGAATTCGCCGTAGATATGCCGCGGCAGAATCCACAGCAGATTCCCGCAGATTCCCACCGCATCGAAATAAGGACGCTGCATGCGGAATCGAACGGTGTGACGATCCAGCGCAGCGTAGTCTGCGACGTTGTCCGCAAGCAGACTGCGCGGCATAGGGGCATCGACCCGTTCGTTGAGCACGAGATCCAATGTGAAGATCACGTCATCGGCCGTGACCGGCTTGCCGTCCGACCAGCGGGCGTTGGGAAACAGATGGAATACGAGTTCCAGGCCGTCGTCGCTCACGATCCACGATCGCGCCAAGCCCGGGACATAGTGAAACGGCGGGTCGAGGTCACGCCAACACAGTTTCTCGAACACATCGGCATGGATGTCGTTGGCGTAACTGTCGCGCGCGACGAACGGCGTGAGGGTTGCCGGCTCGGCGTTGCGGATGTGGATGATCGTCCCGCCCGGGGCGAAATCCGCGGGCAACTGTGAATCCGGCGCGGTTTGCCATTGTTGATCGAGTCCGCGCCGATTGACGGCTGAACTTGGTGAGCTGAAGGTGATGTCCGAAGCAAGGGCTTCAGTGGGGACGGCTGGGAAGCTATCACGAAACATGACGCGCGCGCCGTCGGTTGGATCGGCAATCGCATGGATCAACTCTTGCAATGTCGCCGCTTGATCTTGCAGCGCCTCTTCGACGCCGGCCAACGCCTCGACCTCGCGATTCGTCTTGACCATGTTCAAGAACAACAACAGACAAACAACGAGCCCGATCAGCAGGAAGAGAAGGTCCTTGATGGTGAATCGATTAGGCATGACTTTGAGCGACCTCAGCATAGCGAATCACCACTGAGGGAGGAGAAACCACAGATGAACACAGATGGGAGGAAAATGGGGATGAGGGATGAGCCATGCGCCATGAGGCGGGAACAGTGAGTGAGAGCCTGCCCGTTTAGCGGGTGACGCGCAGCGTCCCGAGAGCTGCGGAGGAAATGAAACCACAGACGGACACAGATGGGCGGGATGCGGGATGAGCCATGCGCCATGAGCGATGACAAATCAAGCATAAAGCCGCGACCGATGGTCGCGGTCTTTCTTCATTCTCAAGAACTGTGCGTTGCGGGAGTGTGACTGTGGTTTGGTGAGACCGCGGGTTACGACTGCGCGGCTATTTCGAGGTGTTGCGCCGAGGTAGATTGACCGACAACCGGGCTGATCCGCTTCCGAATCCGTGTTTATCTGTGTTCATCTGTAGTTTCATTCGTTACGCGCGCGTGCGCCATTTGGGGTCGAATGCTTCGCGTAGTCGCTCCCCGAGGAAGTTCATCGCGACCAACGTCACGGCGATGAACAGGCACGGCCACAGCAACAGCCACCATCGGACCCGCACGATGTTCAGCTCATTGAGCCCGTCGGCGGCGAGGTTCCCCCAGCTCGGCAGCGGCTCCTTCACCCCGATCCCCAGGAAACTCAGGAACGACTCGGACAGGATCGCGGCGGGAACCGTCAACGTGGCGTAGACGATGATCGGCCCCATCAGGTTGGGCAGCAGATGATGGACGAACTGGCGGCGAAGCGGCGCGCCGATCGCGCGGCTGGCTTCCATGAACGGTTGCTGCTTGAGGCTGAGGACCTGGCCGCGGATGACTCGGGCCATGGTGAGCCAACTCACGCCGCCGATGGCGACCAGGAGTGTGACGACGTTGATGAGTTGTCCCAGCGCGGGGCTGAGATCGCGCCCGGCGCGTTGCAAGAAGCCGTCAGTGGCGACGGCGAGCAACACCACGAGCAGGATGTACGGCAGGCCGAAGAGAACGTCCACGATGCGCATCATCGTGGCATCGACGCGGCCGCCGAGGTAGGCGGCCGTCGTACCGTAGATCGTGCCGATGAACACCGCGATCGCCGCCGCCGCCAGACCGATACCGAGGCTGATCCCGCCTCCGGTCAGACAGCGGATGAACAGATCGCGCCCGAACCGGTCGGTCCCCATGAGATACTTGGGACTGATGCCGTCCTTGGCGTGCGCTGCGTCCAACCGTTGTCGTTCATCCAACTTGTGCGCAGCCCAGAACGGGGGAAGCAGGGCGTGGTCGAAGTTCCCGGCTTCGTAACGACGAAGCGAGAGTCCCACCTGCTCGGGCTCGGCGCGGGATTTTCCCAAGGTGTACGGCAACGTGGCCAGACAACCCAGCACCATTACCGCCAGCACACCCGCTCCGAACAGGCCCATCGCCCGACTCGATCTTTGCCCGCGGCCCGCCATCGTGCGGCCATACTAACGCAGGTCAACGCCACGCGGACCGCCGCCCATTCGGCATCCAGCCGCACCGGCCCATCCAGCCGCACCGGCCGATCCAACCCCTGGCCCGGGATGGTATAACAGTGCCGCAGGCTGCCGGCCGAGCGTCGGCCGATCATGGCCCGTGCCGTATCACCTTCGGGAGAGGAAACAGGAGTCAAAGGACATGAGAATCAACAAGAACATTGCCGGGGTGGCCGCGATTGCGGCGGTAGCGTTCACAGTAGGTCGCCTCGGATTACCACTTGGTAATCAATCAACGGCGGTAGCACAAGACCAGGGCGAGATGAAGATGACGCCCGAGATGGAAGCCGGAATGAAGGCGTCCACACCGGGCCAACATCATCGGTATCTTGAAGCCCTCGTTGGCGATTTCGCAGCGGATGTGAAGATATGGATGACCCCGGATAGCGAGCCGATGCAGTTCAATGGAACCGTGAGCCGTGAGTGGGTCTTGGACGGCCACTTCATTAAGGAGACCATCAAGGCCGACAGTGATATGGGGCCATTCAAAGCGATCAGTTACATCGGCTACAACAACATCGATGGTCAATACGAGTCAATCTGGTTGGAGAACACCTCCACCGCAATCACCTCCGGCTCGGGGACGTACAATCCGGCGACGAAGACACTGTCTATGATGGGCAAGCATCGAGACCCAACGACCGGCCACCTCATCACCACCTGGAACAAGATCGATCTAAGCGATCCGTATCGTCAAACGGGAACCGGCTACCAGATTGGCGATGATGGCAAGGAGTTCAAGAACTTCGAAGGCGTCTTTGTGCGCAAGCAGTAAAACACTGCCGACCGACATCCCAAGGTTTCATCAAGCCGCGACCATCCATCGCGGCTTTTTGTTTCGAATGCTAAGTAACTATCTCAAAACCGGTGGCACGGGCATCTTGCCCGTGCAAACGTCTCGCCGTGCACGCGTAGCGTCATCATGAAGCGTACGGGCAGGATGCCCGTACCACCGCAACTAGGGTTCTGAGATAGTTTCTAAGGCGTTCCGCTGCGGCCTCGTGCACCATGCCCGAGGGGCGGTTGGCGCAGCAGAAAACGGCCGCCATGGGTGGCGGCCGTCATTATCGAACTCTCCAAAAACCCGCTCGGTTGATGGACCCGGCTGGGAACTTCGCGTCAGCGCTTTCGCTTGATCTCACGACGCAGTTTTTCAAACTCACGGTCGGCATCTTCAGGCTTGATGGTGCGGTCGGCCTGTTCCTTCGCATCTTGACGCGAAAGACCTCGATAGACGCGCGAAGCTCGTCTCTTTTGATCGGGGCGCTCATCCCGCTTGTCGGTTACGCGGTGACGCCGCTCCACAGACTGGCGATCGTGTTGACCTTTATCGCCCGATCTCGCACCGTCATGTGGACCCTCATTCCGACCCTCGCGACTGAGACGTCGAGCCTCATGATGCCGACTCGCAACGCCCTCGCGCTTCGTGGCGCGCTGCTGATGAGATTTGTGCTGATCATCAGCAACTTCATGACGCTGACTTGCGCGACGTTTATCGGCATCTCGATGATCTTTCACTGCTTCGTCTCGCCGCTGGACATGAGCCTTTCGTTGCTCCTGTCGACGCTCGACGTGGCGTTCCGACGCTTCCGCTCGGCGCTCTGCCTCACGCTCGCGAGCCTCACGGTGTCGCTCCACAGTTCGCTCATGAGATTTCAGTTCCGCTTTGACGTGCGTGGAGCGCGCACGATGCTTGCTCAGCAGCTCGTCAACGTGCGCCTTGTGCGACGCATTCATTTGAGCGCGCCGCTCGTGCAGCAACTTGACATGGCCCTCGCCCAGATGCTCCATGAGCCGCTCAATTTCACCGGCTCGCGCGAGGCGGCCATGCTCCATCGCCAGCTGATGCAGACGCATGAGACGCGCGTGCCGATGGCGAAAAAGTCCTTCCGACTCGAGAACCGCGTCGTACGAAGCGCTCTTCTCAACACTATGTTTAGCCGATGCCCCGGCCGTTTGATCAGCCGCCGCCGCAGTGGGCAAGCCCATCGTCGTCCACAGCATCGCCGCGGCAAGCAAAACAAGTTGCGTGATCCTCATCCTCGATCCCTCCGTTCATCAAGGTTGCACTCAACGACCCGCCGTGCAGCTCCCGCCTGCATCCGGCGCCGGGTTCTCGGACGAACGAACTTCGCCCGGCCGAGCACAACTTGTGTAACGTCGGAATCCGGGGCGAGCGAATCAAGGCGGTTCAGGCGGCGCTCATAGAGAGCTAGACGAACCCACGCCATCCAACCCCTCGGGATTCGCCAGTCTGACAGCGACCAGACGCCGGGGTGGGTTATCAGCCCCCGGCCACCCCCTCGTGAGAAGCGCATCCCCAGCCGATTCTCACCCCCACGATGCGATTCTTCTTGCCTCAGGCGACATCCTCGTCGGCAAGTGGGCGCCCATCGGACGGATAACACGGTTGCGAAAGATGGAAACGGGACGGCTATGAATGAAGAAACGCGACCACTGGTCGCGGCTTTACACTCGATGCCTCGGCGCCTTCTTCTTACATCGGCTTCTCGTCGATGGTGCGGTCGAACACCTCCAGCAGCTTCGTCTTATCGAAGATCATCTCCTGGCGGGTCATGCCGGTGATCTCGTAGTGCGGCGTCAACTCAATCGCGTCGCACGGGCACGCTTCCTCGCACATGCCGCAATAGATGCACCGCAGCTCGTCGATATCAAACTGCTTGGGGTATTTCTCGCGATCCTCCCACGGCGATTCCTCAGCAACGATGTGAATACAGTCGGCGGGGCAGGCGGTCGCGCACAGGAAACAGGCGACGCAGCGGACTCGACCGTCCTCATCGCGATTCAACCGATGCACGCCTCGGAATGTCTCGCGGTACTGCCCGCCCTCCTCCACCGGTCGATCGTCGCGCTTTTCTTCGGGGTATTGAACGACCCAGATGTTCTTCTTGTTCTTGCCGGCGCGCCAGAAGTTCTGGAACAGGTGGCGCATCGTCGTGCCGAGACCCTTGACCACAGCCGGGACGAACAACCCCTCGGTCCGATTGAGCTTGGTGGGCGTAACGTCGATGATGTCGCGGTCGGCGATGGGCATGGGTCTGAGGTTGAGCAATAGTAGCTGGTCAATAGATCGGCTGCGCGGTCGGCGTCGGATTGGTATAACCCAGGCTGTGGACACGGCCAAGATTCCAAACCAAGACCATCTGGAAAGCGAGATACGCGTTGGGTGGCGGATGGCGGGGCTGGGCATGGAGGTGTCGTTTCAGGTCGCGGCCGGCGCTCTGTTGGGATGGGGATTCGACCAATGGCGAGGCACCAGCCCCAAGGGGATGCTGACCGGCTCGCTCATCGGGATCGTGGTGGCGATGTGGAGCCTCATCAGAGGGGCGCTCAAGCTCAATCGAATGCTCGATGAGCAGCATCCGACCAAGGGCCGGGGTCGGCCGCTTCCACCGGAGGAAGACGACAACGGCGACTGGACGAATGACTAGCCCCGCACCGGCGACGAAGGAGCCGATCATCGCCCTTCCGATCGGACGGATGGTGGGGTCGATCGTTGGGCTGTCGGGGCTGACGTATGTCGGGTGGCTGGCCGTGGTCTGGCTGGGCGGGTTCGGCATCGATGCGGTCGCGGCGGGTCTGGCGGGATCGGCGTTGGTCGCAGCAGTGGGCGTCGCCGCGGCGCTGCTGATGCGCCCGTGGCGGCCTCGGCCGGTGAGCTCGTGGATGACGTGGTGGCTGGCGGGGATCGTGGGACGATTGCTGGTCACCCCAGTCGTGGCCTACCTGCTATACTCCGCGACTTCGCTCAGCGGGACCCCGCTGCTGCTGTCGGTTGCCACAACGTACGTGATCGTCCAGTGCGGCGAAGCGGCGGTCTTGGCCCTGCACATCAAGCGCGTCACCTGAGCCGCACGCTTCAACGAACTTAGGCAGCACTCGCAGATGTATTTTCTCGCCTCCGGCGACCCAACCGAACACGTCAAGGATGTCGTTTTGTGGGCGACCGCCGACGGGACCCCCCTTCTGACCATGCACATGGTCACGATCGTCGTCGTCACGGCTGTGTTCGTATTGGCGATGATGAAGGTCGCCAAGTCGATCGCGACCGGTCCTGAATCTGACGGCAACGAGCGCTATATCACCAAGGGCCGGTTCAGCCAGATGATCGAGACGATGGTGATTTATCTGCGTGATGAGATGCTCGAGCCCGTGCTGGGCAAAGCAAATACGAAGCGGTATCTGCCGTACCTGATGACGGTGTTCTTTTTCATCCTCTTCAATAATCTCGTCGGCCTCATCCCGATTCTTGACATGACGCGTCTCGTGTTCGGTCGCGACACGACGACATGGTTCGGCGGGACGGCCACCGCCAACATCATGGTGACCGGCGCGTTGGCGTCCCTCTCCTTCCTTCTGATCCAGATCCACGGCTTCCGCGAGCTGGGATTCAAGGGGTGGGCGGCGCACCTGACCGGCGGACTCATCGATGAGCCGTGGTACATCTGGCCGGTGATGTTGATCGTAGTACCGGTCGAGCTGGTCGGTCACCTCATCAAGCCGATGGCGCTGGCGATTCGACTGTTTGCGAACATGGTTGCCGGGCATACACTGATGGCGGTACTGCTGGGTTTCGGCGCCGCGGCGGCGAAGGGTGGGTCGGGGGTGTTTGGTATCGGAGCTATTACACTGGTCAGTGGCGTTGCCGCTGTGCTGGTTACATTCCTTGAACTGTTCGTCGCCTTCCTCCAGGCGTTTATCTTTATGTTCCTGACTGCGGTGTTCATGAGCCTTCTGTCGTACCATGATGAAGATCATGAGCATGAACACGACGAAGAACCAGCATTGGAGGCGGCGGCAGGGTCGATCGGTTGATGAGTAGTCGGCGTGAGCGTGGGATACGCTGGCTGATCGAAACGCAAACGGAAATCGTGACGCGTGCCCACAGCGTTGCCAGGAGAGTCGATCTCAAATGAAAAAGCTCTTTGTCTTGATGTTGGTCGCCTTTGCAGGCATGACCTTGTTCGCCACAGGCACGGCTTCGGCGCAAGATGTTGAAGGCGCCTCGGCGCTCGGTGGATTGCTGCTGGGCCAAGGTGAGATGCTTGGGTTGGGCGCAGGGCTCGCGGCCGGCCTGGGCGTGGTTGGTGCGGGTCTGGGCATCGGGCGGATCGGCGGAAGCGCTGTCGAAGCAATCGCCCGCCAACCCGAGATGGCCGGACGAATCTTCATCAACATGATCCTCACCGCCGCGCTGGTCGAAGGTGTGGCGCTGTTTTCGGTCATCGTGGGCGTGATGGCGCTCGGCAAGATTCCGTGATCACCGCTTCAACGAGGATGGTAGAAAATGCGCTTTCTGCTACTTGCTGCTGAAGAAGTCGGCGAGCACGCCGCGCCGCAGCACACGGAACTGATGGCCGCCAACTGGCTTCCAGCGGTCACGGCGCTGGTGGTGTTCCTGCTTGCGTTCGGCTTCCTGTACGTAAAGGTTTGGCCGAAGATCGCCCAGGGGTTAGAGGATCGCGAGAACAAGATTCGCCGGGAGATCGAATCGGCCGAGCAGGCGCGTGAACAAGCCACGGCCGCATTGGCTGAATACGAGCGGAGCTTGGCTTCGGCGCGCGAGGAAGCCAACGCCATGATCGTCAAGGCCAAGGCCGACGCCAAGGCGGCCGGAGAGCAGCTTCGCGCGCACAATGAAGCTCATCTTGTGGAAATGAAGCTGCGGGCCACGCGCGATATCGACTCCGCCAAGGCGGCGGCGATCGGCGAGCTGCACACGCAAGCGGCGATGCTTGCCACCGATATCGCCGGGAAGATCCTCGCGCGGGAGATAACCGCTGAGGATCAACAACGCCTCATCAACGAATCACTGGATGAGCTTGGTACTGCGAGCCGAACGTAGCCGCGCCGAGCTAAACGCTTTCACGAACTTTCGACGAACGCACTACCAACCATGGCCATCCACACTGACGCGATCGCTAAGGTCTACGCGAAAAGCTTGTACGAGCTGGCTGACGATGCCGGCGGTCGCGACAAGATCGTGGAGCTTGCCGAGGAACTCGAACAGATCTGCGAGCTGGCGCGCGGTGATCGCACGTTCCGAGAGTTCCTCGCCTCGCCGATCATCAACACCAAGGCCAGGGGCGAGGCCATACGCCGCATCTTCCACGGCCGGGTCACGGACCTGGCGCTTCGGTTCCTGTTGGTGCTCAACAACAAAGCCCGACTTCGTCGGCTCGAATCCATCAGCGCCGCGTTCGATCAGTTGGTCCACGAAGCGTTGGGCCGGATCGAGGTCGATATCTACACGCCCGGGCCGTTGGGGCCGGAGCAACTCGATACGATCAAGCAGCGAATTCAAGCTGCACTTGGCAAAGACCCGGTGCTGTACTCGTACACCGACGCGGCGATGATCGGCGGCGTGAGACTTCGCATCGGCGACCAGTTGATCGACGGCTCGGTGGCCAGTCGGCTTCGCCGCCTCCGCCAGCACTTGCTGACCTCGGGCTCCTCGGCGGTGCGCCAGCGCTTGGACAGGATCATTGAAGAAGGAGCGGAAGGATGAAAACCTCCATCATCGGACTGTTCGTGTCCGTTTGCATGTTGCAGCTTGTGACTATGGCGACCGCGGATGAAGTCGACGCCGTCGTGCCCGTGCTCACAGTGCGCGGTGATGCGCAATTGGACAAACCCGCCGATGAATTGCGAATCCGCGTGGGCGTCGTGACCGAGTCGGATGAAGCGACGATCGCGCTGCAAGAAAACAGCCGACGGATGAATGATGTGATCGACGCGCTGAAAAAGACCGGGCTGACGGACAAGGAATATCAAACGAGCCAGTTTCAGATTCAGCCGATGTATACGCGAAGACCGCGTCAGGCTCCCGTGGATTGGAAGCCGAAGATCGTCGGTTACCGTGTCAGTAACAGTCTGAACGTCAAGACAAAGAAGCTGGAGCTGGCCGGGGAGCTGATTCAGGCCGCCAACGAAGCCGGGGCGAACTCGATCGACTCCATCAGCTTCGGACTTGCCGATCCGCGAACGCATCGGGCTGAAGCGATCCGGGCGGCGACGGCCAATGCGCTCACCGACGCGCGCACATTGGCTGACGCTGCGGGTCTGCGGTTGGTGCGTGTGCTGTCAATCACCCTGGATCAGGCCGCAGCCCCTCGGCCGATCCCAATCCAGCGCATGAGCGCCGGCATGGCCATGGCCGAGGCCGCCCCCCCGCCCATTCAGCCAGGCGACGTCACCGTGTACGCCAACGTCACGGTTGTATATGAGATCGCTGAGCGAAACGATGCTGACTAAGAAGCAACCACAGATACACACAGATGAACGCAGTAAAGAGGTGGATAAAATCACCGAGGCGATCATCGGGTGCGCGTATGCCGTGGCCAACACGCTCGGCGCCGGATTCCTAGAAAAGGTCTACGAGAACGCCCTTGCGCATGAATTGCGAAAACGCGGACTGTTGGTCTCTCAACAGACCCCACTAACCGTCCAGTATGACGAAGTTGTAGTCGGACAGTACGTTGCAGACCTTGTGGTTGCCGATCAGATTCTCGTCGAACTGAAGGCGGCAAAGAGTCTCGACGAGATTCACATGGCGCAATGCCTGAACTATCTTAAAGCCACCGGCCTTCCCATCTGTTTGTTAATCAACTTCGGAAGACCGAAGATTCAGATCAAACGCTTCGTAATGTAGGGCTCTGGATGACCTCCCCTATCTCGCTCTTCTCTGTGTCCATCTGTGTTCATCTGTGGTTCCATTCCCAAGAGACTAAACCGTGAAGATCAAGACCGACGAAATCACGTCCATTATCAAGCAGGAAATCGAGCAGTTCTCCACCGAATTGGAGATCTCAGAAGTTGGCCGCGTCGTGGAGGTCGGCGACGGCATCGCGCGCATCTACGGGCTGTCACGAGCCATGGCGGGCGAGCTGCTGGAGTTCGACACGGCCGAAGGCGCGGTCATGGGCCAGGTGATGAACCTGGAGCTGGATACCGTCGGGGCGGTGATCTACGGCAACTTCCTGGCCGTGCGCGAAGGCGACACCGTCAAGTCCACCAACCGGCTGCTGGAAGTTCCCGTCGGTGAAGGCATGCTGGGCCGGGTCGTCGATCCCTTGGGTCGAGCGATGGATGGCGGACCGCCCATCGACACCGGCGGCGTGACCCGCAAGCTCGATATCGTTGCCCCCGGCATTGCGTATCGCCAACCGGTGAAGGAGCCGTTGCAAACCGGCATCAAGGCGATCGACTCGATGATTCCCATCGGCCGGGGCCAGCGCGAGCTGATCATCGGCGATCGCAAGACCGGCAAGACGGCGGTAGCGGTGGACGCCATCATCAATCAGCGCGGTTGGTGGGGCACGCCGGATGCGGTCGTTTGCATCTACGTCGCGATCGGCCAAAAGGCATCGACGGTAGCGGGCGTGGTTGAGACGCTCAAAGCGCACGGCGCGATGGACTATACGATCGTGGTCATTGCAGGCGCCGCCGATCCCGCCCCGATGCAGTACATCGCGCCGTACGCCGGTTGCGCGATGGGCGAGCACTTCATGTGGCAAGGCAAGGAAGGCAAAACGCCCAAGCACGTGTTGTGCGTGTACGACGATCTGACGAAGCAGGCGCACTCGTATCGCCAACTCTCATTGCTGCTGCGGCGGCCGCCGGGGCGCGAGGCCTATCCGGGCGACGTGTTCTATCTGCACAGTCGCCTGCTGGAGCGCGCCACCAAGCTCGCCGATCAACACGGCGGCGGTTCGCTGACGGCCTTGCCGATCATCGAGACCCAAGAAGGCGACGTGTCGGCGTACATTCCTACGAACGTCATCTCGATCACCGACGGGCAGATTTACCTCCAGCCGGAACTGTTCGCAGCCGGTACACGACCGGCCATCAACGTCGGTATCTCCGTCAGCCGCGTAGGCGGCAACGCGCAGATCAAGGCGATGAAAGAGGTCGCCGGTTCGCTGCGCTTGGACTTGGCGGCGTACCGGGAGTTGGAAGCGTTCGCCCAGCTCGGCACCGACCTGGATGCGACCAGCCAACGGCAGCTCGATCGCGGCGGGCGAATGGTGCAGTTGCTCAAGCAGGATCAATACATCCCGTTCGACGCCATCGACCAATGCATATCGATCTTCGCCGCGGCGAACGGCTTTCTCGACGATCTGGACCTCACTGCAGTTCATCCGTTTGAGCGTGACTTGTTGGAGTTCTTCGCCGGACCAAGGAAGGATCTGCGAGACAAGCTGGCCGACACCAAGTCGTTCAAGGGTCTTGAAGAGGACTTCACCGCTGCCGTGCGCGACTTCAAAGCCAACTGGAATCCACCAAGCGGCAGCGCCTAGCGCAAGCGCCTAGAGTTGCCCATGAACCCCGGGACGGCCCCACGTATCCGCGAGGAGGCACTGCTGATCTTGCACGGCCGCGGAGCGATTCTGGAGATTGCGCGCGAGATCTCGGATTTGCTGCGCGCCGAGAATCTAGACGGCGTGATCATCGGCGGCGTTGCGGTCACGCTGCACGGACATGTTCGCACCACCGTCGATGTCGATCTTTATGTAGCAGATACGGTTCGGGTCGGAGAGGCCCTCTCGCGTCATGGCTTCACCTTCGACGCCCAGGCGAAGCAGTTCGTCAAGAACGATGTGCCGGTCCATCTCGTGACCATAAGCCAACTCAAAGTCGCACCGAGGTCAGTTCAGGACATCGAAGGAATCCGCACCGTCGCGCTCGCCGACCTCATCAACATGAAGTTGCGAAGCGGAACCCTCAATGTCCTGCGGGCGCAGGATCTCGCCGATGTGATCGGGCTGATTCGCGCCAATCGGCTCGAATCGGCATTTGTCACACAAATAGACAAGGAGCTCCGCCGGGAGTTCCGCAAACTGGCGACGGCCGTTGCGGAAGAGTCCGACAAACCGTAGTTCACGCCTCGCGCCGATCGGAAAGGATCCAGTCGACGGCGAGCGCAGCGAACCGCGAGGGCGCCGGCCGCGTAGGGCTGGGAGTTGGACGCCCGGTGCCTGCCAAAGATTGAGCCGCCCAGCCATCGTTCCCTATAACGAGGACGAGCGTCATGTCTCACGTCACTGGTTGTGTGTGCCGAAGACCCCATCCGAGTGGCCTATCACGCTTGTGGTGCCATTGCGTGCATATTTTACTCGTCGGCATAGATTGGGGATGCCCCCTGCGCAGGCGTCACCTGAACAGGGGTCACCTCAACAGTGGTCTTGACCAGTTGATGCCAAGAGGGTAGTATGACGCGTGTCTAGGATCCGAACCAGGTAAGGTTCGCTTGGCCCGCATTGTGGGGGGTAGACCACAGCGATGTGCTTCTTTCACGATCATCGACGCCCGGGGTTGAGTTGGTTTGAGTTTTCTCGCTCGGGCTTGTGGTCAATCGCCGCGTTGGTCATTGCTTCTTTAGCGCCGTGGGCGAGCGCCGTAGCGGTTGACCCGCCGCCGACGCAGGAGGACCAGAGCTCATCGTCGCCCCGCTATGCCGAGCTGTTGCCGGCGGAGCCGCAGGATTCTCAACCCACACTCGAAGAGATCGAGCAGCAGCTTCGGCGGAACACCGAGATCATCCAGCCTCACATGAGCCGACGGGACTTCGTTGCCCTGTGCAGGCGGTTGGAACTCGATGAGTCCCAGACGGCCTGTGCCGACGAGGCGTTTGACAGATACGACCACGAGGTGCAGCAGATTCACCAAGAACAGCTCGATCGGATCGTGCCTTTGGCGCTGCAATACTTTCAAGCTCTTCAGGAGGGCGGCGAGGAACTGGCGCGCGTCCAAGCCGGCGCGGCGATGATGGCAACCGCCAAGATAGGGGAGCGCTATCAGGCCCAAATCAGACAGGGGCTCGACGCGTTCCTCGAGCAGTTGCAAACATGCTTCAGCGAATCGCAGTTGGAAGCCTACCCGGGGGCTCTCCGCGCCTGGCGCCGCTCGGTCATGCTCAACCCACACGCCACCGACAGCTGTTACAGCCTGGGGTACCACGTCGATATCTTCGAGGTCATAGAGACGGCCTGCCAAGAGGAGCCGGGGCTTGGGGCGATTCTGGATTGCGGAGCTGAGCCTCCTTCGGACCCGGCGTTGGCCGAAGCACGGCGCAAGTGCCTGGAGCTTCTGGACGCCTTTGAGCTTGAGCTTGACCGGCTGATACAGAGGCGGTTCTGGCGGAGGTGGGACAGCTTTTTTGCGAGTATGCAGGCCTGGGGGGACGACGATGAGGACGCAGCCCAACGGACCCGTCGCAATGACCGCCGCGACTGGATGAAGGTTTACAAGCTCAACACCAACGCCGCCGAAAGCCTCGGGTTGATTATTCAGGATGCCTCCGGAATGGCGCTTGCCGACGCCTGGCGCGACCGCTATTACGCCGCCTACTCCCCGGCCATGCATCGGCCGAAATCTACCGATCTGCTCTACGAGTGGCTCATCAACGAAGTAGATTTTGCCGCCGAGCAGCAGGCGGCCATTGAAGCGATCTATGCCCAGTATCTCGAATCGCGGCGCAGCCTTCGAGCCCGCACCCGTTCCATGCTGCTTCGGCTCACCGAGGAACTGAACCTCAGCAGCCCGGTCATGATCGCAGTGTACGAGGTTCGCGGTACGTTGCCACCTAAGAAAGCCCAGCTCGACCAGCAGCGCCGCACGCTCAGGGAGCATACCAACCTCCGGTTTCGAAACATCCTGAGCGGCGATCAGCAAGCCGCGTTTGATCAAGCGCTACAGCGCCTTCACCGGCGCGGCTTCGATCACGAACCCCTTGAGTTCTAAACACTCGATTTGCTTCCAACTCAATCTCATGGAGAACGAACGATGAAAGAAAACCTGAAAAACTCATGCATTCTGACGATCACGGCGGTATTGACCAGCGCGCTGGCCTTCGGTGTGCTTGACCGCGATCTGTTCGCCGACGTTGATCCAGACCCCGGCGTGCAGGCCTGGTTTTCCAAGTGTGTGTGGGACACGAATTGCCCTGTGGTCAACTGCAACCAACCGGACAACCAGAGGTGCGCTGTGTGCGCGCAAGCATTGACGCGTAAGAAATGTGAAGCCTGGAATTGGAGCACGTGCAACAAGAATACTCCTCCACCCGACGATAACCCAAACTGCGGGGATAGATGGACTGGTTTCTGTCTGACTGGACAATGCTTCTACGATCCTGTCCAGGACCTGGACGGCACTTGCAAGCGGAGTTGGTGTAGCTAGCCAACTTGTGCCCAAAGCGCGATCCTGAGCGGCAATCCCGAGCAGACAGCTTCGCTGTCTCTCTGAACGGGCCATAATCATGCAGGAATATATGTTTGTCGCAACCTTGGCGACGGCTCTCGTGCAGGCAGAGCCGGTGAACAAGCTCAGTGCAGACGATCTCGCGGACAAGCTGGAGGCGGCGAATGTTCTTCTGAACCGTGATTTTGATACCACGTTCGAATATCGCGTGCTCAAAGCCAGCCGGCTTGAAGATGAGCGCCCCCGGCAGGCCGAGGACTGGGAGTTCTTCGAGTCCTTCCGCTATGTAACCCTCGGCGCCAACCTCTACACGCAACGCCTGGTCTATGAACGCCCCGCCGCAGCTGGCTTGGAGCCGAATGTCAAGTACCGCCAAGAGAACATCTGGGCAGACGGCACATGGGCTCTTCGCGTCGAGGGACAACAAGCCGTCTCGTTCTATGCCCAGCCACGCCCGACGGATCTCCAGACCAAGGGGTTCATCTTCAACCTCTTGGAGGGGCGATACCCTTCGTATCAAACCCTCGCGGACCTTGTTCGAACGGGAACGGTCTTGAATCAGTCCGTTAAGGACGGGGTGTTGAGTTATCGGTTTGCCAGGCACGATACCCCAGCCTGGCGCGTACAGCACGTCATCCGGGCGCAGATGGAGCCGGCCTTTGTGCTCCTTGGCTACACCACAGAATTGTCAGACTCACCAACACTCGAAGATTTTCAGCGCCAGGTCCATCTGAGAAACACCTACACCGTAGTGGAATGGCAGCAGGTCGGCGACCTTCGAATTCCCAGGATTGCGCAAATCGAATCTTTCGGCTCAGCGAAGGGCTTACAAGGGTATTCTCCGCCACTGAGCTCGCTGACGTTTTACACGCGTCGGTCGTTTCGAGAGATTCTAGAAAACGAAGTCGATCCCAAACTCTTCATGGTGCCACTTCCCATCGGAACAAGCGTCTACGACGATCGGATCAAGCTGAGCTTTGAGATCGGCAACACATATCTCTCCCTTGACGGCACGCTGTATCAACTTGACGGACCGATTATGGAGCATCCGGGCGATCGTCTGGGCGAGATGATCCGAAACGCGACACCACAGCATCCGCCGTCGGGATCTTCATCGCCGGCACCATCAGCGCAGGCTACGGCCGCCACGATGGAGCCGACCCCGTCCGGTCTCTTGCGATCGCGGATCGTTCTGGCGGGCTTGGTCGGAGTCGGCGTTGCGTTGTTGACACTCGCCGTCATCCGCGCTCGGCGTGCTCAGCGAAAGGCGGCCTGATGGGCGGTCGCGGGGTTTTCAGAGCCGACGTTTTGCTGCCGGCGGTCGTAGGGCTATGCCTCCTTGGCGTCGTTGCGATCATTGCGGCTCGACAGGACGTCAGGCCCAACGGCCTCCCCCTGATCGGGACGATGATCCACGACTTCGGGATTATCGAACTGGGCAATACAGCTTCTCCGTTGCGACATACCTTCGTTCTGCGAAATCAATCCAAGAGCCCGGTCGAGATTCGGAAGGTATCGACCACCTGCGGCTGCACGGACGCTTCGGCCGATGTGGATCGCGTGCCACCCGGTGGCAGCGTGCGCATCTCAGCCACCCTTACGCTATCCGACTCTGGAGCCAAGCAAGCCCAAGTTCTCATCGTCATTGACGGGGAAGAACAGGGCATTGTGACTCTGACGCTCCGGGCGACCGGACGGCGAAGTTCGCAGCTGATGGTGCTTGAGAGACATCTGCAGATCCAGCCAGGTGGTTCGGCCGCCATTACGATCTTTGCCATCGACTACGAAAGTGATCGCATGCCAAGCGCACCGGAGTTGTCCGCCACCGACGGACTGACGTTGACTTTCAACGGCTGGACCCTCATCCACCAGCGTCATAAGCCCAGCGGGCAACCCGCCCGCTGGCAGGGGCGCATTGAGGTCAACGCGTCCTTACTCGGTCCGGGCACAAGCACTGCGAGCGTGACCATCGAGTCCGCCGCGGCTTCGGCTATATCCATACCGGTAGATATCCGCAACTAGGCTCGGTGCGGCAGTGATGGGCCTCGCTCGAACGGCGGCCGGGATTGATCCGTCGGCGCGTATGATCGAAGGAGAATGGCAAATTGCCGATTCCCGTGCGGTCGTCAGGCCGATAGATTCTCGGCGAGGTCACCGAACCAATGAGCCACGATATCCATCTTTCAGCAGCGCTCGGTGCGGTTCGTGACGCATGCCGGGTGGCCCGCGCGATCCAGCAGGATCTGGCGCAGGTCCGTGAAATCACCAAGGATGATCGAAGCCCCGTCACCGTGGCCGACTTTGCGGTTCAAGCGATCGTGGCGATGGCGATCCATAGCATCGACCAAGAGATGCGGATCGTGGGCGAGGAGCATGCCGGCGAACTGCGCCGCGATGAACATGCAGCCGTGCTCGACGCAGTAGTGGCAGCGGTCCACACCTATCGACCGGACGTCTCGGCGGACGAAGTGCTCGACGCGATCGATACCGGCAATCACGACCCCGATGGAAGCGGGGACGCCTACTGGGCGCTCGATCCTATCGACGGGACGAAGGGGTTTTTGCGCGGACAACAATACGCGATCGCCCTGGCCCGAATCGAGAATGGTCGCGTTGTCCTGGGCGTAATGGGATGTCCCAATCTGCCGGCTGATTCTTCGCAGCCGCTCGATAAGCCGGATGCGCACGGCACGATCTACAGCGCCGTACATCAGGGCGGGGCATGGGAGCTTCCCGCGGACGACCCGAGCGCGCAGCCCAACCCCATCGCAGCCGCAACTGAACCGATAGGCGAAGGACTGCGCATCTGCGAGTCCGTGGAGAAGGCGCACTCCAAGCGCAGCGATGCAGCGCGAATCGCCGAGACTTTCGGCGGTCCGGCGCGGCCCGTGCGTTTGGATAGTCAATGCAAGTACGCGGTGGTGGCGCGCGGCCAAGCCGACGCCTATCTTCGGATGCCAACGAGCAAGACGTACGTCGAGAAGATCTGGGATCATGCCGCGGGCAGTATCATCGCCACGGAGGCGGGGGCGGTTGTCACGGACATCAATGGCGCGGCATTGGACTTCACGCACGGACGGCAGTTGGAGACGAATCGCGGCGTCGTTTGCGCTGTGCCGCACGTGCACGGACGGATCATCGAGGCGATCGAAAGACTTGGAATTGGCGCGACGGTCTAGGCGCAGACACCGGCCGCCGAGGGCGCATCGATCATCATGACGTTTGCACCTGAAGCATGGTTCACGATCGTCATTATCGGGTTGGTCATCGCAGCGCTGATGACGAATCGAATCAGTGTCGACGTCGCGATGGTCGGCGGGCTGACGCTGTTGATGGTCGGCGACTTTATCTTCGGCGAGGTGCTGGGGAGGGGCGGCGTGCTCTCCGTGCCGGACGCTATTGCCGGGTTCGCCCACCAGGCAGTCATGATGATCGGCGCATTGTTCGTGGTCGCGGCGGGACTTCAGGAAACCGGGGGCATGCAAATCATTGCCCAGCGGCTGCTCGGCCGGCCCAAGACGATTCTCGGCGCGCAGCTTCGCCTCATGGGGCCGGTGGCGCTGTTGAGCGGGTTTATGAACAACACGCCGATCGTGGCGATGTATCTCCCCATCGTCGGGGATTGGGCGAAGAAGCTGCGCATCAGTCCCTCCAAGCTGTTCATGCCGCTGAGCTTCGCGGCGATCCTGGGCGGCAAGCTGACCTACATCGGCACGGCGTCCAATATCGTCGTGATGGGATTGTTCATTCGTTTTCTTGCTGACCCGCTAGAGCAGAAATGGCTCGACGCCCTTGGGGTTACCGAGCCTTCTTCCACCGTGCAATTCTGGGGCATCGCCGTGATCGGTGTGCCGACCGCGATAGCGGGGATTGTGTTCATCGCACTGACCTCGAAGTGGCTCTTGCCGCAGCGCACACCGGCTGAGCCCGTCACCCTCGACGCCCGCAAGTACGAAGTCGAAATGATTGTCAAACCCGACTCCGCCATCGTGGGAAAGACCATCGAGGCAGCCGGGCTTCGTCATCTGCCGGGGTTGTTCCTCACGCAGATCGAACGAGCGGGAACGGTTCTCTGGGCGGTCTCCCCGAACCAGCGCATCGAGGCCGACGATCGCCTCGCGTTCGTCGGCGTTCTCGAATCGGTCGTCGATCTGCGCAAGATTCGCGGCCTCGTTCCGGCCACGGACCAAGTGCAGAAGCTCGCCATCGGCAGCCAACCGCGGATGTTCGTCGAAGCGGTCGTGTCGCACAATTCGCCGCTGGTGGGTCGAACGGTGCGTAAATCCAAGTTCCGCGGCAGATACAACGCGGCGATCATTGCGGTCCACCGTAACGGCGAGCACATCAACGCCAAGATCGGCGACATCGTTCTCAAGCCGGGCGACACGCTCCTGCTGGACACCCATGCCGGGTTTGTCGACGCCTACCGCAACAGCGACGACTTCTATTTGGTGTCCACAGTCGAGGACTCGCGACCGGTTCGACATGAACGGGCGTGGCTGGCGCTGGGCATTCTCGCGGCGCTGATCGTCATGCTGACCGTCACGCCGATCTCACCCGTCATCGCCGCTTTCTTGTGCGCCATGGCCATGATCACGACGCGATGTGTCACGGGCACCGTGGCTCGAGCCGCCATCAACTGGCAGGTGCTGATCGTGATCGGCTGCGCGCTGGGGATGGGCGTTGCCCTGCAACAAACCGGCGCAGCGGATGTCATCACCCACATGATCCTCGATCTGTGCGCTCGGATCGGCGTCAGCCAGAACCCGCATGCGATGCTGTTCGCGATGTTCATGCTCGCCGCCGTTTTCGCGCAGTTGATCACGAACTACGGCGCTGCGGTGCTGATGTTCCCGATTATGATGGCCACGGCGCGTGATCTCGGCGTGCGGCCGGAGCCGTTCGTCTTTTGTCTCATGGCTGCGGCCGGCTCGAGCTTCATGTCGCCCGTCGCCTACCAGACCAATTTGATGGTCTATGGGCCCGGCCGGTACCGATTCATGGACTACGTGAAGCTGGGCACGCCGCTCACCTTGATCGTGGCGGTGATCGCATGCACGGTCGCGCCGCTGTTCTTCCCGTTTTGATTCCACTGGGCCGTAACACAGCAGTTGCCCGTTGATCCGTACAACGCTCAAAATACTCGCCACAGGTTTGGTCGCGCTGGCGATGCTCGTGCTGATCGCCTGGCTGACCGGACGAATCGTCTCTGATCGCTACGACTGGTCGCAGTGGCTGCTGTGGATTCCCACGCCGGGGGCGATCCTTGTCGCGCTGCTCGGTTTTCTCGGCGCGTTGAGGCCGGCCGACAAACCGCATCGGCGCAGACGCCGACTGCTCGTCTGGGGGATCACCGCCTTGGCGCTCGTCGGCTACTTCACGCTACACGAGCACCGAATCCTCCATCGCTCGCCATCGCTGACAGCCGGCGTGCGCATCGCGTACTGGAACCCAAATTCCGGCGCCCTCCACGACAGCGCCGAGGCGCGCAACGCAATTTTCATCGACCTCGATGCCGATCTAACGATCCTCGCCAATGCCCGCGGCCTCAAAGAGTACGACCCGTTTGCCGACACGCTCGGCCCCGAGGGAAGAGCGTTTCGCGTTCGGCCGTTCCTCTTCTTCACCCGCCTGCCCCTGCTGGAGTACCAGACATTGATCTCCAATGGCGGAATCGAGGTCGTGCATCTTCGGCTGGACGCTACGGCCGCGCTGGGGCGGGCGATCTCCATCTACGCCGTGGACCTTCCCTCGGATCCGAGGTCGCCGCGCCTGCAAACGGCCCGACGTTTACGCCGGTTACTTGACAGTGTCGCCGCTGGGCCGCCGGACATCGTGATCGGCGATTTCAACATGACGCGCGGTGGTGCAGCCCTTCGTATCGCGTTCCCGGATTTGGAGCACGCCTACGACCAAGCCGGGCACGGCTACGGCGCGACGTACCCGCGCGCATTTCCCCTGTATCACATCGACCACGTTCTGCTCGCCGAGACGTTGCAAGCTCAAGACTATCGCCTCGTGAATCCGGGGGTCGGCCGGCATGTGATTCAGGTGGTGGAGGTGCGAACTCGCAATGCGCCTTGACGCCCCGTGACCTACTCCCCGTGAGCCGCACACAATCAACCGCTCTTCCCGAAAGCCCAGGAATTCCATCCCTGGGATTCTTCCTTCAAGCCTCACGCCCCAAAGCCTGCTTTCCTCACGGACAAGCTCCAAAGTGCATCGCCACCGCTGCCACGTCTCTGCCGTTGACAATACCGTCGCCGTTAACATCCCACGGGCAGTTGTCGGAATCGTCGCAAAGTCCCAAGTTGTGAACCACCTCAACAAGATCGTGGTGGTCAACAACGCCGTCGTCGTTGACATCCCACGGGCAGTTCGTCGCCTGGAACTCATACGCCCCCATGTCCACGATCGGCGGATCGCCGTTGCCAGTGTCGTCGGTATCCGGGTCATCAACAAAGCGAGGATTACCGTCGAGGTCGGTCGTGATACCCTCCAGCCCGGCGGTGTTGTCACCGGCGTCGATACAGGGTGAGCCGGGTGAGAGCCGGAAGTCACGAGTGTCGGTATCCGCGAATAACGGGTTAGCGTCGATGTTACCGCCGCCGTCCACAGCGCCCGCCGGCAAGCCGCCTTGCACATCGCTGAAACTTACGATGGGGTGATCGAAGCCGGGTTCGTGGTTGACGATCTCATCCGGCATGTCGCCCCAAAGAATGCAGTTGGTCACCGTCGGGCTGCTCTCGATGGCGTTGAACATCCCGCCGCCGGCGCTGTTGGCTGAGTTCTCGCTGAATATGCAGTTGGTCACCGATGGGCTACTTTCGAAGAAGTTGTACATCCCGCCGCCGGCGCTGTTGGCTGAGTTATCACTGAAAACGCAGTTAGTGAACGTCGGGCTGCTGACTTGGTTATATATCCCACCGCCACCGCCAGCCGTGTTCGCAATGAAGACGCAATTGGTTACCGACGGGCTGCTATCGAAGATGTTGAACATGCCACCGCCTGCGGCGGCTGAGTTCTCGCTGAAAATGCAGTTGATCACAGAAGGGCTGCTCTCGAAGACGTTGTACATCCCACCGCCTCCCGAGCTTGTGGTATTCTGAGTGAACCTGCAATCGGTTACTGTCGGCGAGCTATTGGAGTTGACCATTCCACCCCCATTGCTGGCATTGCCGCCGATTATCGTGAATCCCTCTAGGTCGTGTCCCGTAAGTCCCAAAACGCGCTGGGAGGGTCGTGAGTGCGAGTCCGAATTAGCGTTCTTCGGCCGTTGACGACAGCCCCGGTTGGGACTGGATGCAGGACCGGAGACTTGCGGGAC
>JADFNO010000052.1 GCA_022563315.1 Planctomycetota bacterium
ACGATGGGTTCGCGGTGATCCGGCTGACCGGCGAGCGAGTGGCGCTCAAGGAGTTCGCCTCCTGGCGAACCGACGAAGACCGCCGTGTACAGCATGAGCTCGCTACCGGCGACATCAACGGCGACGGGTTCGTGGAACTGATCTCGCTCGATGCCGGGGAGCAGATGTGCGAAATCTTCACTTTCAGCGAATCGCGCCGCCTGCTGTACGTGACGGGATTCCAGGTCTTCGAGTCCAAGATCTTCTCCGGCGGCGCTTCGCGCGAATTCCAGCCCAGCGAAGTCCTGGTCGCCGACATCACCGGCGACGGAGCGGATGACTTGCTGCTGTTAGCGCACGACCGCGTCCTGATCTACCCGCAGATGACGAAGTGAATGGGGAAGGCAATAGGCAGTAGGCACTTGGCATTAGGGGAGAGGAGAGAATCGCCGCCGTGTGTTGTTGATCGGTGGTTCCCAGAAGCCGGACCTGAGGCTCTGCGAAGGTCCGGGTATGAACGACAAGCCACGAACAGTACTGATGGAGGTGGGTTTCCATTGCGCGCCGACGGTGCCGGGCGCACGTACACGTACACGTAGACGTACATGTACCCGGACCTTCGCAGAGCCTCAGGTCCGGCTTCTATCTCGTTGTGTCTATCTTTACCGCTCGTTCATTGGAACGTACGGCGAGCTGTGTGGGCCGGTGTATTCACAGCGCGGGCGGATCAGCTTGTTGTCCTGCAAGTACTCGATGCAGTGGCCGACCCAGCCGGCGATCCGGCTCATCACGAACATCGGCGTGAACAGATCGATGTCCAGCCCGATCGAGTAGTACGTGGTGGCTGAATAGAAATCGACGTTGGGGTGAATGCCCTTGGCCGCCACCGCTTCGGCCATGATCTCTTCGATTCGCCGGCTCATCTCATAAAGATTCTGGTTGCCGGTGTCGGCGGCGAGTTGCTTGGCGAAGGTCTTGAGATAGGTCGCGCGCGGATCGTACGCCTTGTACACGCGATGCCCGAAGCCCATCACGCGCTCCTTGCGCTCGAGCTTGCCGCGGACAAAGTCTTCGACCTTGCTGATATCGCCCAGCTCGTTGAGCGTATGCATCACCGCTTCGTTCGCCCCGCCGTGCAACGGCCCCTTGAGCGTGCCCACGGCGGTGGTGACGGCCGAGTACACATCGCTGAGCGTGGAGATCGTCACCAACGCCGCAAACGTAGAGGCGTTGAAGCCATGGTCGGCGTGAAGGATCAGGCACACGTCCAGGGCCTTGGCCATCGTGTCCGTGGGCTTCTCGCCGTTGAGCATGGTCAAGAACGACGTCGCGATATCCAGCGACGGGTCCGGCTTGATGAAATCCTTGTCCTTGCGATGCCGATCGAAGTTGGCGATCAAGGCCGGCGTCTTGGCGAGCAGGCGAATCCCTTTACGGGTGTTGGCCTCGGGCGACTGCTCATCCGCCTCCGGGTCGTGCATCGCCAAGGCTGATACCAAGGTTCGAATGGCATGCATGGGCGACGCGGTCTTGGGCAGGTCTTTGATCAGCTGCCACATCTGATCAGGCAGGGCGTATTCGTTGCGAATTTGGTCTGTGAATGCGGCCAGCTCGCTCTCGCTCGGAAGTCGAAAATGCCAGAGCAAATAAACGCTCTCCTCGAATGTGGAGTTTCGAGCGAGAGCGTCGATATCTATACCCACGTACTCCAGAACGCCGTTTTGCCCATCGATAAACGACATCTTGGATTCGGCGGCAATCGTGTTGGCAAGTCCTTGGTCAATCATGTTCGTTGAGGTCGCGGCAGTCATGGCAGGCCCTCCGGTAGGCTTGGCTGGGAGAATCCGATGGGTCCGGCCGCCTGAGTCCCGTCCCATTTGGGCCCGAAACACAGTCCGCCTTCGCCCGCCGGGGGCGGGGCTCGCACCACATGTGATACTAAGGAAAGTCCGCCCGCTAAGCAATCTGTGACGCCTCTGGCATCGGTTCTACTACCATGATTCTTCAGGGAAGACTGCTTCTGGACCCGCATCAACTGCCGCAAGAAGGGTGGCTGCAGGTCGATAACGGGCGGATTACCCGAATCGGCGAGGGTAATCCCTCGACGGTTCCAGAGGCTGGTGACGACCAATCGCTGATCTGCCCTGGGTTCATCGACGCCCACATCCACCTGCCGCAGATTGACGCCATCGGCTGCGATTCGCTTCAGCTGCTGGACTGGCTGGAGCAGGTGATCTACCCCGCCGAGACGCGATGGGCCGATCAGCCGTTTGCCGAAGCGATGGCCCTCCGAGCCCATCAGCGGATGATTCGCAGCGGCACGCTGGGCTATGCCGGGTATCTCACGAGTCATCTGCATAGCACGGTCGCGGTGCTCAAAGCCGGGCATGCGATTCCCGTGCGGGCGATCGTCGGCCAAGTGCTGATGGACCGCCGGGCCCCAGCGGAATTGCTCGGCCACGAGTTGGCGCGGCTCGCCCGATCCAAACGAGGCCGCAGCGCACTGAGCGTCAATCCTCGCTTTGCGGTTTGTTGCAGCGACGAACTTCTGAGCCGCGCCTATCGCCGTGTAGCTGATGACGCATTCATCCAAACCCACTTGGCCGAGTCCAAGCAAGAATGTGAGATCGTCGCTGAGCTGTTCCCGGACGATCCGCATTACACGGGCGTGTATGACCGTCACGGACTGCTCGGTGAGCGAACGCTGCTGGCGCACTGTCTGCACCTGTGCGACGACGAGTGGCAGCTCATCGAACAGCGAAAGAGTGTTGTCGTCCACTGCCCTACGGCGAACACCTTTCTGCGTAGCGGGTTGTTTGAGCTTGATGCGGCACGCCGACATGGTGTCCGGCTTGCGCTTGGTTCGGATGTTGCTGCGGGACCGGATTTCGCCATGCCCCGTGTCGCGCGAGCCATGATCGAGACCGCCAAGGCCCGGGCGACGACCGTTCAGAGCGACGCGTTCGTTCCAGCGCCGGCCGAGGTTTGGCACATGATCACCCGTGGCAACGCCGATGCTCTAGGCTGGCACGATGCCGGTCGGCTGGAAGTCGGCGCTGCTGCCGACCTGCTCGTCCTCAAGGCGCCGTTTGAGGTCGACGAGCACCTGATCGGCCGATTGATCTACACTTGGTGCGATGAGTACATCACGCATCGCGTGCTTGATGGGGAGCTGTTGGAGAATGTAAAGATAGACGACTGACACGAAGACGGTGGGTCAAGCCCACCGGCTAAACGACTTGATACGTTGATGCCTAAACTTGTTCCCTCATGCTGATTCCCCTTCGCACAGATCGCCCGCCCAAGCGCCGTCCGGTCATCACCGAGGCGCTGATCATCGTGAACCTGATTGTCTATCTGGTTGGGGCGGCGGGGCCTTTCTTCGATTGGTTTGAGCACGGGGCGGTGGCGGGATTTGGTCACTTCGATCCGCACGACTTCCGAGCGTGGCAGTTGGTGACGTATCAGTTTCTGCACGATCCCGGCGGGTTTGCGCACATCGCCTTTAACATGCTTTTCCTTTGGGTGTTCGGGGCGGCGGTCGAGGACCGACTTGGCCGATTGGGGTTCCTCGGGTTCTACCTGATCGCGGGCATGGTGGCGGCCTTGGCCCACAGCGCCGTCACGACCAACCCGATCATCGGCGCCAGCGGATCGATCGCCGGCGTCACCGGCGCATTCCTCGCACTCTTTCCCCGCAGCCGCATCAAGATCCTGATCTTCTTCTTCTTGATTGGCGTGTACAACATTCCAAGCTTGTGGTTCATCGGATTCTACTTTGTCATCGACCTGTTGCGCCAACTCTCGCCCGGGGACAGCAATGTGGCGTACATGGCCCACCTGGCGGGCTACGTGTATGGATTCGGCGTGGGCTTCTCGCTGCTGGCGCTGAACATCCTCAAGCGCGAGGAGTTCGACGTGTTCTTCTTGTTCAAACAGGCGAAGCGGCGGGCCGCCTTCCGCGCCGCTAGCAAATCGGGGCCTGCGGGTATGTGGTCTTCAGCCCAGGCGGATACGTCCAAGCGGCTCGCCAATAGCGCGGCCAAGGCTGAACCGATCACCGAACGCGAGCAACACCACTTTGAGAAACGAGCTGAAATCTCCAGGCTTATCGCCGCTCACGATCTTCCTGCGGCGACCAAGGCGTACAAGGAGTTGCTCGCCGAAGCGCCGCAGGCCGTGCTCGCCGAGCCGCATCAGCTCGATGTCGCCAATCAGCTCTACGCTGACAGCGAGCACACGATTGCCGCCAGCGCGTATGAACTCTTCCTCGAAAAGTACGCGTCGTCATACAAGGCCAATGAAGTGCGCCTCATCCTCGGCCTGATCTATACGCGACGACTGGACAAACCAACACAGGCCAAGGCGCTGATCGAGCAGGCCAAATCCAAGCTCCGCGATAAGCGTCAATCCGCGTTGGCGGATCAACTGCTTGCGGAACTCGAAGGATGAGTTCAACCCGCATCAAGATTTGCGGGATCACTTCAGTCGAGATGGCACAGGTCGCCATGGACGCCGGGGCGGACGCGATCGGGCTTGTCGTGGACGTTCCCAAGTCGCCGCGTTGTCTGAGTGTGGAACAAGCCAATGCGATCGCCAAGACCCTGCCGCCGCACGCGATGACGGTCGTCGTGCTCCAGGACGCGCTGCCTGATTTGGTTGAACACTTGCCCGGCACCTGGGTGCAATTGCATGGCGACGAAGACGAGATGCTCGTCGCTCAGTTCGCCAAGACCAAGCACGTCATCAAAGGGTTCCGCTTTGATCCTCAGCAAGTGCGGCGATGGAACGCTGATCCAAATGTGGACGTGTTGCTCGTTGACGGATCGCCCGGCGGCGAAGGCGCAGCGTTCGATCACCAGAAACTGGCGGACATGATGCCCGCGATCGAGAAGCCGATCATCCTCGCCGGTGGACTGAACGCGGAGAACGTTGACGAGGCGATTGAAATCGTGCATCCATTTTGCGTAGATGTCTCAAGCGCTGTCGAGTCGACTCCGGGGGTCAAGGATCCCAAGTTGATCCGCGACTTTTGTGACGCCGTAGCGCGAGCCGATGCGATCGGTTAGAACCTGCTCCGAAACGTCAAACCGCGGTTTTGGACTTGCTCACCAATCGAATCCCCTCGATCCGCAGATTCTTGTCCACCGCTTTGGTCATATCCCAAAGGGTCAGCGCGGCGATGCTCACCGCTGTGAGCGCTTCCATCTCCACGCCCGTCTTGGCCGTCGTTGATACCGTCGCTTCAACGCGCAATCGCTGCGGCTCGATGCGCTGAAAGTCAACCCGAACCCGATCGAGCGGCAACGGATGACACAGCGGAATCAGATCATCGCATCGCTTGGCGGCTTGTATCCCGGCGATACGCGCTACGGCCATGGCTTCGCCCTTGGGCACGTCGCCCGCTTCAACCTTATCGAGCGTCGTGGCTGCAGCGCAAAAGAATCCCTCGGCGGTGGCCTCACGTCGCATCGATGGCTTATCCCCGACATCAACCATCGACGCTCGACCCTGCTCATCAAGATGTGTCAGTTCATCGGACATTTCAAGAATCACAGAAACGATTGGGTGGGAGCATACACCACCATGAATCGTAGGCTACTTCTGATCCATTGAGCGGGAAGGCTCCGCGCCGGCGGGATGATACAATCCAGTCCACGAGGTGAACCATGCGACTCCAACGAGATTCTTTTCTCATTGTGCTGGCGGTGCTTCTCACTGGATGCGACCAGAACACCGTTCCGCAAGAGACGGCATCATCTACGCCGCCGCCACCTGAGGTGGATGATCCGAAGACGGCCAGCTTCGTGGGTCTAACGGCTCCGAAGCTCGTCACTTGGATCGAGCATCCGCCAACCGGCTCGATGCGGGCTGCCAACTACACCGTTCCGGGGCGCGATGGAAGCGAAGCGGCCCACATCGTCGTGTTTTACTTTGGTCCGACCCAAGGCGGCACGATCGAGGACAACATCAGCCGATGGCGCACGCAATTCCAAGTAACCGACTCGGGCGACCTTCCTGAACCGAAGATCGATCGCTTCGACGTGGATTCAATGCCGGTGACACTTGTCGAACTCGTCGGTGAATGGCAGGAGATGGGCACGGTTTCGTTCACGCCGGACCAGGTCTTCCTCATGGCGATCGTCGAAGCGCCGGTCGGCCGGGTTTTCATTCGTTTTGCTGGGCAAACGGCAACGGTCGAAGCGAACCGCGAAGATTTCATGGCGATGATTCGAGGGCTGCGCAAGACACCAAGCTGAATAGGATATGTCGTCGTCGGCACGCCCACGACCTCACACAACCGTCTTGTCGAGTTACCGCTTGGCGCTATAAAAAGGAACAGTCTCATGACCCCAAACCACATTGCCTTGGGAATCAGCTTCATGGTTGCCGGCTTGAGTATTGCTGGTTGCACGCGCGCAGGTTCGCAGGCCGTGATCTCCCCCGGCGCCGCCACAGCGTTGACCAGTTCCTTCCCCGATGAGTGGTTCTATTACGAAGCCGATCGACCCGCTCAACTGCGAGCCATGGAGGGGAACGCCGCGCCGAAACTTGCCACGGCACGGTGGATTGGCCAAGCCCAGGATTTGGCGTCACTTCGAGGCAAAGTTGTTGTCGTGGATTTCTGGGGCACGTGGTGCGGACCCTGCATGCGAGCCATTCCTCACAATGTCGAGATCGTCAAGCAATATGCGGATGAGGGCGTGGTGCTCATCGGCGTTCATGATGCTCGACGCGGTTGGGACAAGGCGGCCGAGATCGTCGAAACGAAGAACATCAATTATCCCGTTGCGCTTGACATGAGCGTTCAAGGCGAAGATCCGAAAGGTAGCAGCGGTGTGTCGACGATCGCCTGGAATGTTCGGTTTTGGCCAACGTACTTCGTGATCGACAAGCACGGGAGAGTCCGCGCAGCCGGTTTGAAGCCTGATCACGTAGAAAACGTGATTGACGCCCTGCTAGCTGAGTAACCGATCAGTTCAGCCCTACCACGCGAAGCGTTCTTCCATCCACGGGTCGCCGTGCATGTGGTAGCCGTTGATTTCCCAGAATCCCGCGGCATCGGTCGCGCGCAGCTCGATGCCGGTGATCCACTTCGCACCCTTCCAGAAGTACAGCCGCGGCACCACAGCTCGCACCGGATATCCGTGCTCCGGCGCTAACGGTTGGCCATCATGCAGATACGTCAGCACGCATTCATCATTCGTGAACTCCTCCAGCGGCACGTTCACCGTGAAGTCCCCGCCCGGCTCCGAGGCGGCGTGCTGCATCACGAATCTCGCTTCCGGTTTCGGCTGCGCAAGCTCGATGAGGGTCTTGGTTTGAACGCCGGTGAACGTGTTATCCAAACGTGACCAGTGTGTAACGCAATGGATGTCGCACCGCACCTCGACCTGGGGGAGTTGCAAAAAGTCATCCCAGTTCAACGTGTACGGATTCTCGCACAGCCCCCACACTCGAAGTTCCCACGTCTCGCGCTGGATCGCGGGAATGGCGCCAAAGTGAAGCACCGGCCACTTCTTCGTCAGCGCCTGCCCCGGCGGGGTGCGCGCCGCGGGATCGCCGCGGCCCCGCAACGTGTCGGAGCTGATGATCAACGGCAGCTTGGTTTGCGTGGCAACGTCTGTCATACCTTCGCTCAATCCCACGGATTGCTATCCGTGGGCGTCGGGTGTTGATGCGTTCAGTCTCCTACCGGCTCAAAGCTCGTGCCACTGGTCACGTAAAAGTTCACCATCTGTCCTTCAGCGAAGTCGGTCGCTTGCTGTCCGTCCGCCAGCGTGACCCACATCGGCACCGCAACGTCAACCAACAGCCGGTTCTTCGCTTCGTCAACCGTCAGCACCGCGCCTGATACGATGCGCGGCGCGCCCCACACCGGCTCGACGAAGCGACCACCGGCTTGGGCCGTATGCATCCAAAGCGCGTTGGCATGGATACGTCCCTTGATCCGTTTGCCCAGGTGCGATGCCAACGTGCTTCCGTCGGCTGTGGTGGCAAGACGCAGACGGTACTCCGTACCGGGAACGGCAAGCACGAGATGCTCATCACCAAGCTCTTCGAGCACGCCTCGGGCGATTCCATCAGTTTCAACGTTCGTTGTCACGTCGTTGGGTCCTTACCTGATACGACCGGACTTCGTTTGCCTTGAACCAACCGACCTCGATGATAGCACCAATGATCTAACGGTCACGCTTCATCGCAGGTGTCGGGGCATCCGTGGGTTTGGGTTGATGATCGAGGCGTTTACGGAAGACTGCCGCCGCCCGACCGCCAAGGTGACGATCGAAGAATACACCCATCTCGACGAGCAGCTCAGGCTTGCGAAGCGCGTGTCCGGCGCCTTCCACAGCCAGGTACTCCGTTTCAACGCCGGCGTCAATCAGCGCCGCATTGAATAACTCAGCTTGTTCCACAGGAACAATCTCGTCGGCGGTTCCATGAATGAGAAGGAACGGTGGATCGGCATCATCAATATAGGTCAGCGGACTCGCCTCCTTCGCCCGTCGTTTATACTCCTGCAAATCATCTCCCAACCACAAAGTCAGGTACTCACGGCGCACCCCATCCTCAAAGCGGGTGAAGTCGATCGGACCTGAGATATCAACCACGCATTGCACCGTCGAGCTTACGCCGCTCGGCTCAAGCTCGCCTTCCAGCGCACCGTCGTTCCCTGATGTTCCAATCAAAGCGCTGAGGTACCCGCCGGCCGACGGACCGACAATCCCGATCCGCCAGGGATCGATGCCAAGTTCCTTTGCATTGGCGCGCAGAAAGCGGACGGCCGCCTTGCAATCATGCACGGCTGCGGGAAACCCCGCCACGCCCGCAAGCCGGTAGTCGATGGTCACCGCAAGGTAGCCGCCTTGTGCGAAGGCGATAACGAGCGGAAGCCCTGCGTCCTTCGACCCGCCTCGAAAGCCGCCGCCGTGTACAAAGATCACCGCCGGTAACAGTGTGTCTTGTGATTGTTTGGGCGACGCCGCATCGAGTTTCAGCTCGATCATTCGGCCGTTCGCACCGGGCGCGTGCGCGTACACCACGTCGCCCAGAAGTACGATCGAATCGGGAACGTGCGGCCCCGGCCCCGACTCGGGTTGCTGCCCCACGATCGGCGGATTGAACCATCCGACCACAACGATCAAAATGGCCGCACCGACATGGTGCGTTGACGATACAGCCGCACCCCGCCGTACATGACTTCGGACCCGACTAACCATCCGTCACCACCGGTTCCGGTCGCTGAAGCCCAAGAAAATTCGCCAGCAGCGCCGGACCTTCGTTTGTCAGGAAACTCTCAGGGTGAAATTGTACGCCATCCATTGGGCTTTGATTGTTCCGTCCACCAACCCATCGCAGTCCCATCAACTCGTCATCCGCCGTCCACGCGCTGATCTGGAACCCCTCGCCGACGCTCGCTCGATCCACGATCAAAGAATGGTATCTCGTGGCGGTAAACGGGTTGGGCAGTCCTTCGAAGATACCCTTTCCATCATGGTGTATCTCAGACGTCTTGCCGTGCATGAGCACGCTGTGACGCTGCACAACCATGCCGTGGACGTCTGCGATTGCTTGATGACCCAGACATACGCCGAGGATCGGAATCCGCCCGCGAAAATGTTCGATCAACTCCGGACAAATACCAGTCTCCTTCGGCGTACACGGCCCGGGCGAGAGCAGCAGATGCGTTGGCTTGAGCGCTGCTGCTTCCTCCACCGTGATCTTGTCGTTGCGCACGATGCGCAGCTCGATCGTCGGATCGAGTTCACCGATCCGCTGCACGAGGTTGTAGGTGAACGAGTCGTAGTTGTCGATCAGCAGAAGCATGATGGCAGAGGAAGGGGTTAGGAGTTAGGGGTTAGGGGTTTGGGAGTCGAGGGATGAAGCCGGACCTGACGAACGAGCGAAGCGAGCGAGGAAGGTCCGGGTAGACGCCGCCAGCCCAATAGTGTAGTCGCCGAGCGTCGCGCAGTAGCTTCTGTACGGTTTATTCGGTACGACCTACGCCAGCGCCTTGCGAACGACCGTCGCGCGGACTTCGCGGAGTCGGTCGGCGGCGAGGTCCGCGCCGACGTGGAGCTGGAGATGGGCCGGCTGGATTTGCAGTAGCAGCCGATTGATCAAATCGATATCCACCCCGTCGACTCGGCGCAGATGCACGCCGAGGCGAACTCGGCTCAGCAGCTTCATCGCTTCCTCCGCCCCCAGCAGCCGGGCGTTACGCAGGACGGCCAGGGAGCGGTGCACACGATCATCCAGCAGGGTGGCGTTGCGTTCCACCAACATTCGCCGGGCCTGGTGTTCGTATTCGATGATTTGCGGAAGGATTCGCTCCAGGAACTCCTGGAGAATCTCCTGTTCGCTTCGGCCCAGGGTGACTTGATTGCTGATCTGGTAGAAGTCCCCAGCCGACTCGGACCCTTCCCCGTAGTAGCCGCGGACGGCCAGGTGCAGGTCTTTCGCGGCTCGGCGAACGCGCTCGATCTCGTTGCTCAGTTTCAGGGCCGGCAGGTGCATCATCACCGACAGCCGGATGCCCGTGCCGAGGTTGGTGGGACAGGCGGTCAGATATCCCCATCGAGGCGAAAACGCATAATCGACTTTCGCCTCCAGCGCCTCATCCACAGCGTCGATCCGCTGGACGAGATCGTCCAACCGCAGGCCGGGTGCGATCAGCTGCATCCGCAGATGATCTTCCTCGTTGATCATGATGCTGAGGGTTTCGTCGTTGGATACGGCGACGGCGCGGGGGATGTCGGCCTCGGCCAAGTGTCGCGAGATGAGGTGTCGTTCTACAAGCAGTTGGCGGTCGCGAGCCGTGGCCTCAGCCAGATCGACCCAGATCATCTCCTTCGACAAGTTGCTCTCGAGAACGACTTGCCGTGCCAGTTGGACCAACTCCCGCCGCTGAGCATCGCTGGCCCGCACTACGAACGGGAATCCCGCAACATTGCGGGCCAAGCGAACCCGGCAGCTCATGACCACGTCGGATTCAGGACCGTCGTTGCTCAACCACGGACCCTGTGATGCGAATTCCATCGGTGCGTACCCCGTCCATACTTACGGTGAGTTCGCCTTGCCTTTGCCTTGATGAACGCCCGGATCACCGCCGGCCGAGGCCGACAGCTCCGTGTCTAGACTGCGCAAACGATCGCGTAGCTTGGCGGCGCGCTCATACTGCTCCGCCGCCACGGCTTGGTCCAGTTCCTTGGTCAGTTGCCGGATCAGGTGCGGGCGATCGATCGACGACCCGGCGCGACGAGGGGATTTTCCTCGATGGTGCGTTGCTCCGTTTTGGGCGCGCTCGATCAACGGGGCAAGTTGCTTCTCGAATGCTTCATAACAATCGGGGCACCCCAGCGTTCCGCTCTGGCGAAACTGGCCGAAGGTGATGCCGCAACTCGCGCACTTCCGCTTCGCGGCCGCGCCGGCCTTGGCGCTGTGCGACATGACGAATTGCGTCAGGAGCTGATTGATCGGCTGGTGCGTGGGCATCGCCACCCCGGCCTCCTGGGCGTGCGCCTCGCACAGATGGATCTCTTTCTTCACGCCGTTCTTCACGGTCACTTCGTGTACTACGGCCGGCTTGTCGCAAAAATCACACTTCATGGTTCATCCTGATCGTAGCCGCGCGGCTCGGGACTGGCCAAACTAATCTACCGCGATCCCCACAGAATCGTTTGTCTGCGAACCGTGTTCCCTAGCCGCGGCGCAGAAGCCGCGCCTATCGGCCCTGAGACAGCCGGTGGTGAGCCTATCGGACCAATCAAGAATCAAACTTTGGCCGTCTTGGCTTCGCCCGGCTGCCGTTGTGACGCCATCGCAGCCCGGATATCCGCAAGCTGACGCAGCATGCTCGGCATGGCCTCCAGCGGTTGCATCGTGCTCACATCCGACAGCGCCTGATCCGGGTTTGGATGACACTCCAAGAATACAGCATCAACACCAGCGGCGACCGCAGCCCGGGCCAGGAGCGCGGCGCGCTCGGGTCGGCCGCCGGTTGTCCCCTCACCGGCGCCCGGCAGTTGCGTGGAATGTGTCACGTCAAAGCAAATCGCGGGGCCCAATTCCATCAGGTCGCCCAGTCCGACAAAATCGTTCACCAAACGCTGATAGCCGAAGAACGTCCCCCGCTCGGTGAGCATGATTTGCGCGCAACCTGCTTCAGTAAGCTTGGCGACCACGTGCTGCATCTCGCCCGGCGACATGAACTGCCCCTTCTTTACGTTCACCGCCTTGGGGCTTTGCGCGCATTCGAGAAGGAGATCAGTCTGGCGGCACAGGAATGCTGGGACCTGCAATAGATCAACGACCTCGGCCACCGCCTCGACTTGGCCCGGCTCGTGAACATCAGTCGTGACCGGCACGCCGAGCTTCTCCCGCAGCCGAGCGAGTTCGGCGAGGCCGGCCTCAAGACCCGGACCGCGCGCAGATCGAATGCTTGAGCGATTCGCCTTGTCGAAGCTCGCCTTGTACACAAAGCTCAGCTTCAGTTCGGCACACGTATCGCGGATGGCCGACCCGATCAGCTCGTTGGTCTGCGGTTGCTCCAGCACACAGGGCCCGGCGATGACCAGCAACGGCTGGTCCGGTCCCACGGCGATCGTTCCGATGACGCATCTTCTGTGCATGACTAAGAGCCTACCCGCCGATGGCCGGGGTGTGGGCAGCATGGACCGATAGCCGACCCGCCCCCCCGGTCAAAAGCACACGCACCGGCACGGCCTGACCGATACAACGCTCGACGACTTTTTTCAATAGAAGGCCGGATAGGGAATGCCGAAGAGGTAAACGTGTGTCACTATTATAGTTGCGATAATCCCTCCCGGGTCGCAACGGAGTAGCTCATGGCGAGAATGCCCCGAGAACCAGAGGCCTTTGGCGAGCAGGTGGCCAGGATCCTCCAGCGCCACTATCCGCAGCGCGCCATCGAGCTGGCTGGGCCCCTGGACTTGATTCTCAACGGCAAGCACCTGGGGTTGGAGAACCTCTATCGCATGGTGCTTCACGAGCCCGAACGGGGCATGGAACTCGTGGAGAACTATCTCGACCGGCTGATCGAGGGGGACGCCCTCACCTCGATGCCTCTGCCGCTGTCGGTCGCCAAGCCGCGAATCATGCCGCGTATCCAGCCGCTGAAGATCTTCGATCACCTCGACAAGGAGCGGGTGGCCTACATACCGTTCGTCAATGACACGGTGGTCGTGTTCGTTCTGGACATGCCGCAGATGACCATCAGCATCACGGTCGAGCAGATGTTGCAGTGGGGCCTGCAGGTCGACGACCTCGACACGATCTCGCGTGAGAACCTTCACAACTACGCGCCTGATCTGGATATCCAGATCGTGGATTCGGCCGAGGGCGGCCGGGCGGCGATCGTCGCTCGTCAGGATGGGTACGACGCCGCACGTCTGTTGCTGGGCTCGTTGCACGCGCGGCTGGCGCCGCAGTTGCACGGCGACTTCTACGTCGCCACCCCGGCCCGCGATATATTCCTCGCCCTGACCTGCGATCCCGACGAGTTCGTCGGTCGGCTCCGTGAGCGCGTCCACCTCGAATTCAAACGCATGCCCTATCCGATCACCGACGAGCTGTTCGTGGTCACCCGCGACGGCATAGCCGGCACCAAGGCCGCGTAATCAACGAAGTCATCAAGAGTCGTCCGCACCGGTCAGGCGACAAGGCCTGGTCACTTCAGTGACCAGGCGAATCACAGCGCAACGCAACTTGATGCCAGCAGTTCGATGCTACACGCCACCGTTGAGAATCGGTAGCGCCGTTTTCATAGTTGGGATACCCTCAACCGGCTCAATCAACGTGCAGTTGATCCCATAGCGCCTCGAACGGGCGGTCGAGATAGCCGTGCAGGAAAACCATGCGCTTCATCGGCATGTGCGCCAGGTAGGCGGTGTGCAGCTCGTGTGGCGTCAAGCGGTGATCGGAGGGTTCGGCCCAGGCGTGAAAGAGTCTCAGCACGTCCCGGGCCGGCGTGAGGAACAGTTGTTGCAGCGTTGTCAACTGATGGACGGGATCGTCGATCCACGGCCAGACAAGATCGTGAAAGGCGGGATTGATGGTCCGGGCCGCCCCGGCGGACTTGCCGGACTTGTGCTCGCGGAGCAGATAGTCATGCGGATCGAGCGCGTGGTCATGGAAGCTTTGAATGGAACGGTCAACGTGAACCTGCAAACCGAGTGATTCCTGAAGCCGCCAGCCGAGTTCGATGTCTTCGTGCATTGCCCAGGGGAACTGCTCGCGAAAGCCGCCGACCTGGAGGACGCAGTCTCGGCGTACGGAGAGGTTGAGCGTCCAGAAGTGGCGGAAGCCGTAGTGTTTTCCGCTGGTCATGTGATCCCAGAAAAAGAGCATGGAAGTCTCGGCCAGCAGTTGCCGCCAAGGCGAATCGAGGAGTTCGTGGGGCCAATCGGCTCGGCCGAGATGCGCCTGTACCGCATTCGGATCGTCGCGAATGAGGCGTAGATGCCCCGGGATTGTGTGCTCATCAACGCGAAGGTCGTCATCGAAGAAAACAAGCCAGTCGCCGCAAGCATGCTCGATGGCGAAGTTCCGCGCCGCGGCCGGGCCGGCGTGGACTTTCGTGAGCCCTTGGAAGCGAATGGTGGCCGGAAGGGTCGAGGCGACTTCAAGGGGCGCTTCATCGTGACCGTCGACGACGACAATCACTTCGAACGCATCATGATCGTCTTCGGTGGCGGCGATTCCCTCAAGCAGTGTGCGCAGTTTCGCAGAGCGTCCATAGGTCGGAATGATGACGGACAACTCAGGCGGCACGGAGCGTGTCCTTCGATGAGCGGGCGACGGTCGTGTCGCAGACGTCTGCCGACGCCCCAGTTGCAGCGCCGATCACTTGGCGTTCCTCTCGACACGCGCCGAGGGTGGGGAGATTTTCGGCACGTGTGAAGTGGATCGACAACCGCGACATCAGGCGTTGAGTAAAAGGGTGCGGGCCCGCGCCGGCTCGGGAGAACAGCGGCCCTCGCCCAACCCCCAGCCCGCGGGCCGATGACGCACCGGCCGATGTCCTCAAACGATAAGCCCCGCGATGGCAGGGCTTTGTGTGAATGGCGAGAGGCGGACTTGAACCGCCGACACCCGCATTTTCAGTGCGGTGCTCTACCAACTGAGCTACCTCGCCGTGGGTATGTCGTGGTTGAACCTAGGCCGCCCAAAGTGGTTGTCAAGCGAGACACCGCCGACTCGGGGCATCAGCCGATCTCGTCGCCACCGGCGGCGGGTCGCCGGTCGGTCGGGCCGTAATCGATGGCCCGGGGCTGGCCGCAGTGGGCGGGGGCCACGGTGGGGGCCGGCCCGGCCGTTCTCGTACCCAGTGGTTGCCAGGTCTGCGGTGGGGATGTGTGGTCGCAGAATCGCATGGGCTCGACCGGCGGGTTGGGCGAGGCGGCGACGGCATCAGTCATCGCGTCGGCGAGGCATCGGCACAGCCACCCCCGCAACGAGCACGTGCCGAGGTATCCGCGCAGGGAGATGCCCCGTGCCTCGGGTTCGCCGGTGCTGGCGCGGCGCAGTTCCACGAACATCCGCCGGACCACGAGGATCGCGTCGGTCTCGTCGAGTCGATCGCGACAGGCGCGGATAAGCATGCGTTCATGGTGATCGGCAACATCCGACCACGCTAAGCCGACGTTGTCGACGCACGCCACGGCATGGACAAGGTCTTGGGCGTATCGAATGCCCTTGGCGATCAATGCCGGCTCACGTTTCCAACCGCGATGAACGTGCTGCGCGACGCGATCGAAGGTGACGCCGTAGCGCATCGCAAGATCACCGGCATGCGCAAAGTACGCGCGTCGAAGGTTCGATGTGGCGTCGGACCATGTGGATCGTTGTCGTCGGCTTCGACGCCGCGTGCCGTTTGACTTGGGTTGCGGCGTTTTGACCTGTGCCATCAACTCCTCCTACGCTGCCGGATCGTTACGTCGAGTGTACGCTGATCGACTGAGACGTCAACTGCTATTCTGGCGAAGTCTGCGGCGCATTGAGCGCGCCGTGAGGACTTATCGTCGCGTCCAGCGGAATTGATCCAACAAGTTGGCGGCGCATATCTTTGAGTGCCGGGAATTCGTTTCGCCAGCGGTGCAGCGCGTCGAGATCGAGCTCGGCCTGCAGGATCGTTGGCGCGTCCTGCGCCTCGGCGAGAATCTCGCCCGTCGGCGACACGATGACCGACCCGCCCACATACGGCAAGTGCGGATCCGCGCCCACACGATTGACGCTGACGACATATGCCTGGTTTTCGATCGCTCGGGCGATTAGCAACGATCGCCAATGCGACTGGCGGGCGCTGGGCCAACTGGCGCCGATGGTGAATACTTCGGCCCCAGCCGCGGCGGCAATTCGCCATAACTCCGGAAACCGCAAGTCATAACAGATCATGGGACACGTCGCGGCGCGGGGGCAGGGTCGAAGGAGCAGCTCTTCGCCGGGGCGGTAGTGATCGCTCTCCCGGCCGAAGCTGAACGGATGCACCTTGCGATAGATGCCGATCACGTCGCCCTGGGGCGAGATGATGGCGGCGCAATTTCTACCCTTGCCGTCCCGTCCGTATTCGGCGAATCCCGGTTGAAGCCAGATGCCGAGGCGCTGGGCCAATCGCTGCGCCCACGGCAGCGTCTGGTCATCCACGATCTTATCGAGATCGAAGCTGAAGCCGGTGTCGCCGAGCTCCGGGAGCAGGACATAAGTGTCTCGCTCGATATCGGCTGACGCGAGCATGTCCTCAATGATGCGATGGTTGGCCTGCTTGTCCTGCCAGACGATGTCAAACTGGACAGCGGCGACGCGCATGAATCAAGTGTATCGTAAGGAGCGATGCGACGGTGGCGTGTTCCGCTTCTGGTTCTGATCGTTCTTCCGATCTACGGCTGGCTGTTGATGGTGGCCGGGTTGGTCGGGTACTGGCTGCTCCTATCCCTTGGTGAGGATTTTTCACCAAGCGACCTGGAATGGGATAAGGTTCTCAACCCCTTGGCGTGGATCGAAGAGGGCGTTTTCACCAACTGGGAAGGGATCGTCAGCCTGGCTCTGCCAGCACTTCTCGTGGTTGGCACGCAGATCATTTTCCTGCTACCTGTTTTTTCCAAGCGCCTGGGCGTTACGGGTCAGGGGCGTTCGCTGAAGCGGACGGTCTGCGCAGCGGGACTGGTCGGCGGGTTCCTCTTTACCGGCCTGATCCTGAGTCTCCTTGAGCTGTTCAAGGTCTGGGAGCCGGTGGGCGAATGGATTACCAATGAGAGTAGGGTTTGGGGTGGGGTTTGGGGCGGGGATATGGCAGCCGTCTTTGTCGTCTTCTGGGTGAGTATTGCTGCCGGCTGGCTGCTGTGGTTGCCGATCCTGTTCATCTTCGCCCGTCGGGCCGGGCCTCGCCGGTTTCACGAGCGATTGGTTGTCGTTTTGCTCGCAGGGACGGTTCTGGAGACCTTGGTGATTGTGCCGATCGACGTGATGGTTCGGCGTCGAACCGATTGCTACTGCGGGACCGGAACGTTCTTTGCCTTGTGCATATCCATCTGGGCTTGGCTATGGTTGACGGGACCGGGGATCGTCTTGGCGATCACGGCCAAACGACGCAGGCTGCTGGCCGAAACGCACTGCGTGAACTGTGGTTATGGCAAAGGGCCGTCGCCGGGGTCGGCGTGCCCGGAGTGCGGCTACGCCTGGCTGGAGGTCTCGCCGGCGAGCAAATAGCCCCACCCGGAAGGGTGGGGTTCAGCCAGCCTCGGCGCGTCAGGGAACTCAGCGCCGGGGAGAACCGCGGGCTTCCGCCCACGGCTATTGCGCGAGGTCTCTACGCCCTCAAGCCTCAAACCTTCTTCTCAAGGGCGACGGAGGGGATTCGAACCCCCGACCCCCTGGACCACAACCAGGTGCTCTAACCAACTGAGCTACCGTCGCCATCGCGATCTGCCCGCCGTCGATCGGTCTCTTCGGCCCAAGCGTATGAGGCCTGCGCCGACCCGTCAACGCATCGTGGGCAACGGCGCATTTTGCCGATAGGCGAGCGATGGTGACTTTGCTAAACTTGTTGGTTCCGCCCGAGCCGAGTCCGCCGCGGCGGACCGCTATGCCAAGCCTGCGCCGCCCGTCTCTGTTGTCGGCGGTGATCCGGCTATGGGAGAACGGTCATGACCACGATGTCTACCTCGACGATCCTTGATTTCGGAAGCGCCACGATCCATCGCAACCTCCCGGTCGCCCGGCTGTTCGAGCTGGCTATCTTGCGCGGGGAGGGCGTCCTGGCTGCCAACGGCGCTCTGAACGTCGACACTGGTCAGCGGACGGGGCGCAGTCCCAAGGACAAGTTCCTCGAGGATACGCCCGACATTCACGGCAACATCGACTGGGGCAAGGTGAATCTGCCCGTCTCGTCGGAGGTCTTCCGTCGCGTCGAACAGATGGCGATCGCGCACTTGTCGCAACGAGAAGAGCTGTTTCGGTTTGATGGATACGCCGGCGCTGATCCGGACTATCGACTTCGCGTTTCGGTGGTGACGGAGAAGGCGTGGCACTGTTTGTTTGCCAAGACGCTGTTCATCAACGCCCACGCGGACGAGCTGGCGGGATTCGAGCCGGACTGGACGATCATCAACGCCTGCGAGTTGCGCCTCGAAAACTACGAGGAACTCGGCCTGAACTCGCCGTGCGCGATTCTGCAATCGCTTGCGCAGCGCAAGGTGGTGATTGTCGGCACGCATTACGCCGGTGAAATCAAGAAATCCATCTTCTACGCGATGAACTACGACTTGCCGGATATGGGCGTCTTTCCGATGCACTGTTCGGCGAACGTGGACGCGGACCATCCATCGAACGTTGCGCTGTTCTTCGGCCTGTCGGGGACGGGCAAGACGACGCTGTCCGCCGACCCGAACCGCCCGCTGATCGGGGATGATGAGCACGGCTGGTCGGACAAGGGCGTGTTCAACATCGAAGGCGGCTGCTACGCCAAGTGCATCAAGCTTTCCAAAGAGGGCGAGCCGCAGATTTGGGATGCGATTCGTTTCGGCTCGGTTTTGGAGAACGTGATTCTCGATCCGGTGACGCGCGTGCCGGACTATGACGACGGCTCGAAGACGGAAAACACGCGCGTGACGTATCCCGTGTCATATATTCCGGGGGCGGTGATGCCATCGATCGGCGCGCATCCGAAGAACGTGGTGTTTCTGGCCGCCGATGCGTTCGGCGTGTTGCCGCCGGTCAGTAAATTGTCGCGCGAGCAGGCGATGTACTACTTTATTAATGGGTATACGAGCAAGCTCGCCGGGACGGAAGCGGGGGTGACGGAGCCGCAGCCGAACTTCAGCCCGTGCTTCGGCGGTCCGTTAC
>JADFNO010000053.1 GCA_022563315.1 Planctomycetota bacterium
GAGCGGACGATCACTTCGTTCTGATCGTTGAACATTCGCCCTTGAATGGCCACGTGGCCGAGGTTGTTGATCGCCATGCCTTCGGCCGTGAACCCGCCGGGGATCACCCCCAGGTCCGTCACCTTGCCGTCGTCCCAGATGAAGGCGTGGGCGTCTGTGTTTTCATTTGTGCCCATCCAACCCGTAACCATGCCCAGGTCGTTGTTGTCGTAGGCGATGCTCCTCGGCGCGCCGAGGTCCGGCGTTAGATCGGTGATCACCCCGTCTTGCCAGATGAACGCCAGGGGCGAGGGCCCGAAGACGAGATTGCCCCAGTAGCCGGCAACTTGGGATTTGGAATTGATCGCCAGTGCGTTGCTTGAATCTCCGCCGGGAGGGATGCCCAACTCGATGACTTGGTCTCGATGCCAGAGGATCGCCTGCGGGCGCACGTTCAGTCGCAAAAACCCGACAATCTCACCGGCGCTATTCAGGTCTTGGGCTCGGCCTTCCGAGAAGCCGGTCGGAATATCCAGAAGGACGCGCCCCGTTTTGGGCGACCAGAAGAACGGTTCATTGTCGTTATTGCAATCAAAGTTGTAGCCACAGATGTTGCCCAGGTCATTGATCCCCAATCCGACCGCAGGCTCCCAGCCGAAAATCCCACAAAACGGCCCGGGAATGACGTCAACCGAATACTCCGGCGGACCCCCGCCCCCGGAATGCGCCGCTTGTACGAGCATCATCGCCGCCGCTGTTATCACCAGAATCCGCACCAATCGTCTGCTCATTGTTCTGCCCTCATTCCTGACGGCTCACGGCTCATGTCTCACGCTCCGATCTGAAAACGGTTTTCCATTGATAGATACGCCGTTTTTTTGAGAATCTTGCGCGAAGTGCGAAAAAATTTTCCCGCCGCCGATTCGACGGGGGCGGATACACCCTGACACCTTGCCCAGCTAGGAGTTAGAGCGATCTCCCGCCCACCGGTCACGCAGAATAAACACCTCGCCGTCGGCCACCGAGCCGTCATAGTCCAGGTCCGCGACGCATTTGCCGCGGGCAGCGGCGGGCACGGACCCCAACGAGCGAGGAGGGCGATCAAGTTTGATGCGGCGGTGCGGTCGAGCGAAGAAAAACCCCCGGCCGAGTAGGGCCGGGGGTGTGGTCGTTGTGACAACTAGGCGAGGGGGGTTAGCAAGGGCCCCAGACGCCGAGCAAGAAGAGCAGATCCTTCACGCCAACGACGCCGTCCACGACGAGGTCGGCGGGACACTCTCCCTTCGGCGGGCACGGTCCCCAAGCACCCAGCAAGAAGAGCAGATCCTTCACGCCAACGACGCCGTCCACGACGAGGTCCGCCGGGCAGGCCAGAGGTATGCCGACAAACACGTCGTCAACGTACCAATCGTCATTGGACGCGTTCACGGTTGTGCGGAAGCGCACACGGAACTCGTCGTGCATCGCATCGGCCGGTAAGTCATGCGACCAGAAGTCGTACTCGTTCTGGTTGACGCCATCGGAATTGATGACGTTGAGAATCTTCCATGTCCGGTTCAGCGCCCAGTACTCGACGACGAGCGATTCGCCCGCCTCGACACCGATGTGCTCGGTGAAGTAGGACAGGACCGATCCGGTCTGTCCGACCATGTCGATGAAACCCGTTCGTATCTCGTCCTTCTGGTAGAGGCCGGCGTTGCCGTCGAGCGTGAGCGATCGCGGCTCGCTGGGCTCGTTCACCCCGGACGAGGTCACGAACGCGCCGAAGTTGTAGCTCCAGTTGTCGGTGTTGACAGTATTGTTGGGGAAGTCATCAAAGAACGGCGGCACGAGCGTGGGGGGCTGCTCGAACAGACAGAAGCGCGAGTTGCGGAAATTGACGATCGCATTGATGGAGACTGGCGCAAACTTCAGATTCGTCCCAAACACGCCGCCGCAGCCACCGATCCCGGTGCACATGATGTGGCAGCTGCCGCCGGAGCAGTGCAGCGCGTTCCAGTTGTGCCCCAGCTCATGGGCCGACAACCCCGCACGAAGATCAGAGTTGAAACTGAACCTGGATTGCACGAGGCTATAGCCGAAAGCGCCGACGTTGCAGACCGTCCCGACCCAGGCGATACCGACGACCGTCCCGTTGAGGTTCTTCCCCGTGAACAGTTGTGCGACGTCGCGCCTGATTGACGATTCCGGCGCCGTGTTCCATGTGTTGCGGAACTGGGTGAGGAGCGTAAATGGGTCAGTCGAGGAATAGGGGTCCGGTTCGCTGGTACGGATCACCATCACCGTGATCTCGTAGGTGATGTCGGTGTCACGCTCGTAGACGTTCTCCAGTTTGGCCATGACACTCTCGATATCCGCGACCGTCGCCGGCACCGAGCTGCCGTTGAGCAAAAAGAATTCCCGGTCGGCGTCAAAAGCGATGTCCGTCGTTTGCAGTCCGGTGCCGGTGGCGCTGCCGCCGCCAGCCGGCAGATCACCCAGGTTGCCCTGTAGTTGGAGGATTTCGTCAGTACCGCATACACCCTCAGCCGGCACCACATCCTCGCCCCGGTAGATGACGTGGCTGGCGTTGGGCGCCCCGTCGACAGCTAGCTCCGACAGCGGCTGGACGTACCACACTTGCCCGGACTCCTGAACGACCGTGGCCCACAGTTGCCCATCCATGAGGGTGGCCGACACTCGGCTGAGCGGCTCTCCCTGGACAATCCCGCGGTAGGTTCGCGGCGGCGGCGGCTCCACGTCCCGCAGCTTTCCGTCCTCCCCCTGGACCAGAAGCTGAAAGTCGTCGGCCCGCATGGTGTACGGATCGAGAACCAGCGTTTGCAACTGGTCCCCCAGCCGAACCTCGGCCGTGAAGGGCTCTTGCTCCGTTGCGGGCAGGTCCAGCGCCTGAAGGTCGTACCGCAGCAGTTCCGGTATCACCGGCCCAGTCGGCCCGCGAACCCCGTCCAGAACCTGAGCGGTCAGGACGCCGGTCCACAGCATCACGGCGCTGCAGGCCAACACATAGGGGAGTGTCTTTGGAGTCTTCATCGTTTGGTTTGCCTTTCTAGTCGCGATCGAAAGAGTTCGGATTCATAGCCAGGAGACGGAGAAAACGCCGCCCATGAGGCGTGCCCGCACACGTCGAAACACACCGTGCGGAATCACGATGACTCGGCGCGGACAAACAGGAGCCGACCGCTGATCGATTCTCCGGTCGTTACCGACGATGCCGTCCTCCGTACCAGACACCAGACACCGAACCGTCGCAGGGGCGTAGGCCGCGACAGCCCATCTCCAGGGGTGTACGTTTCCATTGTGACCGCAGTCGCGCCCCTGTCAACGCGCAACCCCAGAAGAAAAGATGTGAATTGAGCCCGCCGGTGGTCCTTGTGGGCCGCAGCTGGGACCTCGGCATGATCTTGGGGCCCCGGACGCGTCTTGCGGACGAACCTCCGAGGCGGGCCGAGACGGCGCAAGAAAATCGCCGCAGCCGGATACCGGCAGCGGCGATGGTTCTTCTCTTCAAGACTGGGCTTCCGTTCTTGCCTTTACTTCGCAAACGACGGAAGGTTCATACCTTTAGCGGCGGCGTCTGCGTCGAGCGCCGGCCAGACCGGCCAGACCCAGCAGGGCCATTGCGCCGGGCGCCGGAATGTTGTCCACGATGAAGGCGTCGAGTTCGATCCCGGCCCCGGGCGACGCGGGTATCCAGCCGACGGCGCCCTCAAGGTGGAAACCCACACCCTCAGGAACCGTGAACTGAGCGACAATCACATTCCCTTCCCATTGTCCGACCTCAGGGGAGTCGCCAAAGAAGAACCACGCTCCGTTGGTTTCGGGTCCAAACGATGACCCCAGGATGACCGAGACATCCGGCGGATCGCCGCCAAAATCGCCCAAGAAGTCTGGCGTGAACTGAACACCGGAGGGGAAGATGGTCTTCCCGATGGTCACGTAGCTGTCCCACGCTTCTCCCCCGATCCCGACACTCGGGAAGTCGTTTAACGTTGCACCGGGGAACTGGGGCTGGTTGTAGATATCGCCGCCGCCCGTGAAGAAGAACAACTCCTGGGCATTGCTAGAACCCACCAGAGCGATCCGGTCCATGAAGTTGTCAAAGTGCGCGACGACCAGCCACGTGTCCCAAAGATCCCCATCGGGGTGTTGGTCCGGGGCAACCTCTATCGTCACGCCGGTCAAATCCGCGCTGGCCGTACCAGCCACAAAGAGCGAGCCCATGGCCGCGAGTGCAAGCGAACCAAATACGCCTGCTGTGATTGGAAGCACATTCTTTCTCATTGTTAGAACCTCTTTCTCATCTCTTTTTCTTTGTTCACAGTGACTGCCAGGAGATTCAGGCTTCAGCAGGCACCAATGCAGCTTCAACCTTCTCTCATACTCTGGCTCAAAGATACAGCCGTCGAAATTGTAGTCAAGACGTAAGTCTCTGTGTTTTGAACATTTTTAAGATGGGCAAGATAACCACGGTGACCAGGCATGGGCCCCCGGCCGCGTCCGGGCCCCGCCCCGGCTCTGCCAGCCCATCCGGCCTGCCACAACATCGCGCTGGCATTCCCACAGTGCCCCCATCCAACGATGGTCCAACCCCCTCTCACGATGCCCCTAGCCCCTATATGGCGCCGATCACCTGACGAAATCCGAACTTCCGTCAGCGCTCGCCGACCCAGCCGTTGCCGTGGGCTGGTCGCCCTTGGAAGCCGGAGGACGGATCGGCGCCCCCTCGAGGATCAGCGGCCCCGACCGGGTAATTCGCACCGGAATTATCCGGCCGATCAGATCCTCTGCTTGCATTTGTTCAGGTACGTCAAACACGGTGATCAGGTCCCCTGTCGTCCGCCCGGAGACCTGGACGCGCGGCCGCTCCCAGCCCAGATGCACCGCCTGAGCCAAGCCGCCGGACCGTGTGTTTCGGCGCTGGCCGATCTTCTCGACGAAGACGTCCACCGTTCGCCCGACGTATTCACCATGAACCTGGGCGCTGATCTGGGCCTGTAGCTCCAAAAGCTCGTGGTTGCGCCGTCGTTTGACCTCTGTCGGCACATCGTCCGGAAGCCGGCTCATGGCCGCCGTGCCTGGGCGAGGGGAGTACTTGAAAATGAAGTGGTTCTTGAACCGCAGCCGCCGCAGCAACGCCTTCGTCCGCTCGAAGTCCTCATCCGTCTCCGTCGGGAAGCCCACGATGATGTCGCCCGCCAGACAGACGTCCGGGAGGATGCGACGGGCCCGGTCCACCAGACCCAGATATTCCTGGAGCGTGTACCCGCGATTCATCAGCTTCAGGATGCGGTCCGACCCGGATTGGACCGGCAGATGCAGATACCGGCAGATGCGGGGGCACTGGGCCATCACCTCCAAGATGTCATCGCCGAAGTCGCGGGCATAGCTGGTCACGAACCGCAGCCGCTTGATCGCCGGCACCTCGTCGTGGACCCGCCTCAATAGCTCGGCGAAGCTGGTCGTGACCTGACCCGCCCTGCCGTTCGCCCCCGTCGAGCCCCGAAACGCCGAACCCCCCGGGCCAATTTGCGGCCGCTCCTGCCCATCGACGGAGACGGCCGGCCCGTGCGTATAAACATAGTGATTGACGGTCTGGCCCAGAAGTGTGATCTCGATCACCCCGCGCTGAGCCAGTCGTCGGCACTCGTCGACGATATGGTCCGGCGGACGGTGCACCTCCGCCCCCCGAGTGAACGGCACCACGCAATAGGTACAGAACTTATTGCATCCACGGGTGATCCTTACATACGCGCTGTGACCGCCGGCCGCCGCCCCGTCCGGATCGAACGCCCGGGATAGGTCCAACATCTCCAGGTTGTCTTGGGCCGCGGTGAGCGTGGCGGACCGCCTGGTTCGATTGCCCTGCAAGGCGACACGATCCGCCAGCTCCACCGCTTGCTCCATTATCACGTTTTCCAGGAGCATCGGCAGCTTGTCCAGCTCACCGGGACCGCACATCAGATCAACCTGCGGATACTTCCGGATGAGATTGACGCCTTCCCGCTCGGCCATACACCCGATCACCCCGAGGATCACCTTCGACCCCTGCCGCTTGGCCACCCCGATCAACCCGATTCGGCTCCGCACCTTGTTCTCCGCCTGCTCGCGGACTGAGCAGGTGTTCAGCAACACGACATCCGCTTGGTCGCGATCGGTCGTGAACTGATACCCCAGGGCCATGAGATGACCGCGCACCAGCTCGCTATCCAGCTCGTTCATCTGGCAGCCGAAGGTCTCCAAAAAGACCCGCCGGCCCAGTACCCCAGTTTGTTGGTCTTCAGCAATCACGCTGGACGTATGGTAGCCGCCCGCCATCGCCCGCAACCCCATCGAGGCCTGGTCACTTTAGTGACCAGGTAACCCGCCTCGGTGGGAACGTATCACCGCCAAACTACTCCACTCGATACACCGCGAGGCTCGGCTTGACGGCTCGCGCGAACCATAACGGCCGGCGTAGATTGTCAGGACCCGGGGCGGGGCGGGTCAGCGCGAGCCATTCTCGATAGATGTCCATCGACTTGTTGGTATCGACGACAACGTCGCCGTAGTGATCATCAGGCTCAGCCGGTCCGATCGTGACGCGCTGATGCCAGCAGTGCATGCCGGAGACCGGATCGGGCTGCACGGGGAAGGTGAGGTTTTGATGCACACCGCCGTCCGTCCACCAGATGCGCTTCGAGTCGGGATCGGCGCTGGCAAACGGCTGGATGTTCTCGACGCGCCGGAATCGGACGACGCCGGGTGATAACTCTTCTTTGACAACCTTCGCGCTGGCCCAGCGATCGGCGCCGACCTCGTCGGACAGTCGCCACCGCCCCAGGTGATGCGAGCACGCAACCACGCCGGGACGCATCCCTTCAGTGACCCAAACCTTATTGACGAAGTGACCGATGCGGGTGGTGACGCGCAGCAGATCGGTCGTTTTCAAGCCCAAACGCTCCGCATCCTGCGGGTGAATCCAAACGGGGTTCGTATTGGAAAGCTCATACAGCCACTTCGCGTTGGCGGAGCGCGTATGAATAAGTGTGGGCAAGCGAAACGTCGGAATCAGAACGAACTCGCCCTTGTCGCGATCCATGTGCTTGCGGTGAATATGGCTCTCAATCGAGCCGGGCAACACCTGCTCAGGCCACTTCCAATCCACAAGCGTCTTGCTATGCAGTTCGAGCCTTCGGCTGGGCGTTTCAAAGCCAACGCGAGGCTGACCATCCACCATGACGCCGATCGATTTTCCGTTCTTGGTGATCGTGCCGTCGGGTTGGGTTTGCGAATCCCGCCGCGCCTCGGCCGGCAACTCGGCGCGATACGAATCGTAGACATCCTCGGCGATGAGAAACGCGCCGAACTTCCGCATATACGCAAGCGGTGTGAGATCATGCTTGGCCGCTTCTTCGGGCAGCCCGGGCACACTGTTCTCGAAGATCCACTGGTAATACTCATCAATGGTGATTTTCTCGCCCGGCCGGTAGGGAGATTCGTAGAACTTCCGGATACCAAGTGAACCGTCGGGATCGATCCGCCAGGAGAGTTCGATCCAGAACTCATCCTCCTCCCACACTTCACCGGGGTTTGCTTGATAGGTGAACTCGACTTTTTCGCCAAGACGTTGTTTGGCGACGCGCACCACGGGTTGGCGGAAGCCGATCCACTTCGCTGCGTGCGTCTCTGCGCTAAAGAGATCGTGGCGTTCAGCCCCGACGCCCATGGGCAGCACATAGTCTGCATATTGAGCGGTTTCGTTCCAGGTCGGCGTAAGGGCCGCGTGCAATTCGATCTTCGATTCATCGGTGAGCATCCGCTGCCACATCATCCCATCGGGATTGGTCCACACCGGGTTGTACACGCGGGTGAAGTACACGGCGATCTTGCCCCGGCCTTCTTCGAGAAAATGGGGCAACAAATACGACATCTCGTGATGAGCGAGTGGATACTCGAGCGGATACAGCAGCTCGTTCCAGATATCTTGCGGCGGCGGCTTGAGAAACGGCGCGGGGACAAACTTGCTATCCGAATTGAGACCCGTCCCACCTTTGGTTCCGACGGCCCCAGTGAGCACGACGAGCAGTTGCAGGCAACGCGCGATCTGCCAACCGCCGAGATTACCCGACGCGGCGCTGCGCCAGATGTGGGTCGCAAGGGCGCTGCCGGCTGCGCCGATTTCGCGGGCGATGGTTCGGATCAATTCGGCATCGATGCCACATTCAGTTTCGGCAGCCTCGGGCGTAGCGTAAGCGTAGTGTTTTTTGAGTTCATCGATGAAGCGATCAAATGTGGGCTCGACATCCGGGCATTGCGCACGAAGGAAGTCTCGCCAATTGACCCATTGTTCGAGAAAGGAACGATCGAAGAGGTCTTCTTGCAATATCACGTGCGCGAAGGCGAGTAGCAGCATCGCTTCCGTGCCGGGCCAGGGCGCGAGCCAATAGTCAGCCATGGAAGCGGTGTTGGAGAGACGCACGTCGATGGCGCAGATTTTCGCGCCTTGGGATTTTGCGTCGATGATGCGCTGCGCGTGCGGGTTGAAATAATGACCGGTCTCGAGATGCGCCGACAGCAGCAGGATGAACTTGGCGTTGGCGTGATCGGGCGAAGGACGATCAGCGCCGGCCCACAGCGCATAACCGAGGCGGGCCGAGGACGAGCAGACGTTGGTATGGGAATTGTGGCCGTCAATCCCCCAGGACTGAAGGACGCGATCCATGTAGCCGTCCGCGCCGGGCCGACCGACGTGGTACATGATCTCGTTGCGTCGATCTTCAATCAGCGCCTTGCGGATTTTGGCGGCAAACGTGTCGAGCACTTCATCCCAGGTGGTGCGCTCGAACTTGCCGGCGCCGCGCGGACCGACGCGCTTCAGCGGATAGAGAATCCGCTGCGGATCGTTGATCTGATTGATCGTGGCCGGCCCCTTGGCGCAGTTTCGACCGCGTGAGCCGGGGTGGTATGGATTCCCTTCGAGCTTCTTGACCTGCATTGTCTCTTTGTCGATGTAGGCGACCAGCCCACAGGCCGCTTCGCAGTTGAAGCAGGTGGTCGGCACGAGCATGTAGCGCTTCTCGACCTTCTTGGGCCAGGCGGCGGCGTCGTACTCGACCCAATCGTCCCACTGATCGATGGGCGGGAAGGATTCGAGCGGCGTAATGGAGAAGTCGGAAGGCATTGGGGATTAGGGGTTAGGGATTAGGAGTTAGGAGTTAGGAGCTAGGAGAGGGGCGGGAGTTGGGCGGCGCGGATGTAGGCTGATTCGTACGCGAACAAGCTTAGGAGTACGAGCGCGAAGGCAATCTGTGGTAAAACGAGAGCGACGATCACCGTAAGCACGCCCGCAACGATTACGCCATGGACGATGGCTTCAAGGCGTCCGAAGCGCATGGATCGCAAGAAGGCAGCCGCTTGCTGAGCGTTGGTTGTTTCATGTTTACGCATGGCCTCCCACACCGCAAGACAACCGTGCGCGATCGCTGAGAGAATCAGGATGAGTTTGAGTCCACCACTGAACGGAGCGAACGGAAGAAGCGCACAACTGCCACAAAGGCAGGCCTGAACGAGTAAATGCGGAAGCAGGAGTTTGCTTTCCCAAAGATCACGACCTTTGCATTGAGCGAAAAGAAAGGCTGTATAGCCTGCCACCGCAACACCGAGCCCAGCGGATATCCATCGCATCGTCTCGGCCGCGGCGTCGGCGCCGTTGACGCGCAACACGATTGTCGAGGCGACGGTAATCACAAACACACCCAGTATGATCCCACCGCGCACCAGCCAACTCTTGAAGTTGGGCCTGGTCAGCAAACGGTAGAACAGCATCGGTCGAGCGAGGTCTTCGACGAGCAGCGCAAGCGTCACGAGGACAAACAGCAGCGCGAGGATTTCCGGGGCATAATTCAGACCAAAACCCGTCAAGCCGAACGCGGCGGCGAAAGGCGCGAGCATCGCAGCGCCGGCTGCGATTCCTTTGGTAACCAAGTACGCCGCGACCGGCCAGCCCCACTCAACCCGATGACCGGTATCGAGCACGGTCGTAGCATCGAGCGCAAGCGGCAACGACAACGGCCAATCCTCCGGTTTATCCTTCGGCCGATCGCTCCACAGATACGTTGGCGGACGCGCTGCACTTCCCGGATTCAGCGAAACGTCGTCAGCGCCGAGGTAGTGAACATTGGGTCCCGTGCCTTGCTCGGGTCGGCACACCTTTGTGTCGTTGTGGGCGATGATCTGCGCCGGTTTGGAATTGGGATCATCGAGATCGCCGGGAATGATCGCTTGCACCGGGCAGACGACGACACAGGCAGGTTCGAGTCCCTTTTCGATTCGGTGAGCGCAGAAGTGACATTTCTCGACGGCGCCGAGATCATCGTTGAGATAGAGCGCATCGTAGGGGCAGGCCTGCATACATGCGCGGCAACCGATGCAGGCGTCGCGATCGACGTCGACAATTCCATCCGGGCGTTTCTCAAGCGCGTTGACGGGACAGATCGTGACGCAGGGCGCATCGGAACACTGGTTGCACCGAAGTACGGCAAAGTGCCTGCGGACATCGGGGAACTGACCGACCTCGGTGTACTTCACCGACGTCCGGAAGTTGCCGACCGGAACGTCGTTCTCTGCCTTGCAAGCAACCGTGCAGGCGTGACAGCCGATGCACCGCGTTTGATCGATGACGAACCCATATTGCACGGCGACAGTGTACCGGCAGGAGCGAGCGCCGGTGAATTGGCACCTGCGCGCGCCCTTTGAGACGATCGGCAGCAACGCGACGACAAGCCGGCCCGTTCAATCGGGGACGACCGATTGTTTGCGCAAGAAAGCCCCGAGCGTTCGCCCGGGGCTTGGAGACTTCATGGCCGGCGCCGATTGGCTCGGTCCGAGTGTTTGTCTTCTAGGAACAGGGCCCCCAGTTGCCCAGCAAGATGAGCAGGTCTTTCACGCCAACGTCGCTGCTGCCGTCGAAGTCGGCGGGGCAATCTCCCTTCTTCGGGCACGGCCCCCAGGTACCCAGCAAGAAGAGCAGATCCTTCACGCCAACGTCGCCGCTGCTGTCAATATCCCCTAGGCACGATGCCGGGCAGATGTTGCCTTTGCCCTGGTTGATCCAGACGGTCGTCCCGTCGCAGGTTCCGATGACCAGGTCCAGCCAGCAGTCGCCGTCGATGTCAAACACGGCGACGTCATGCGTTCCTCGAAGCGGACCGCCGTTATTCGTCGGAAGGTTGCCGACATCCTCCTGAAACGTGACAAACGGCGGATTGGCGAGGTTGTGGTGGATGTCAAGCCGCTCCGTACAAAACGGGAGGTCCGCATCGACATCAGCAATAAGCACATCGTTCCAGCCGTCGTTATCCAGATCAGCGATAACGGTGTTGTTGTCGAACCCGCTGCTGCTGTTGGGAAGTGTGAGCGAGAACCAATTGGCCTTGCCATCGGGACCGTTGCCTTGATTCAGAAAGTACCGGTCGGCCCCATCATCAGCCGCCACGACGTCCAACAGACCATCGTTGTTCAGATCGCCCACCGCGACGAAATAGGGGGTTCCCGCAGAAACGGTCTCAGTATTGGCTCTCGTGAAGAACCCCTCGTTGCCGGGATCGTTGTAGGCGATGTCCGTCTGGTAGGGACCGAGGGCAAGATCACTGACGATGTCGTTATACCCGTCATGATTCAGATCCGCAATCACGGAATGCACTGAGAAGGTAGCGGTGAGAAAGTCCGTGTTGCCGGCAAAGCGCGCCGCCGTCTCGTCGGTGAAGAAGCCGCTGCCATTATTGATCAGGATCCGATTCTCGAGGCCGTTGAGGTAATCGTTAAAGAAGAGGTCCGGCGCACCATCGCCGGTCACGTCGCCGAACCCGACGCCGCAGAAACTCGGCGTTATGATCAGCTGGGGAAATCGTGCCTCCTCATATCGGAACCCCTGCCAAACGCCATCTACCTCCTGCAGGTTGAGGTAAATCCGTGGATGGGAGATAGTCTTGGGCAGACCCTGGCCGTAGGTCGTCACCGTAACGATGTCCAGCCACCCGTCGCCGTCAACATCGACCAGGGCCACATCGCGGTCGTTGGTGAGGTCAAGGAAGCCTTGCCCGCCGTCGTCGGCAGCGGTTGCATAGTCGTCGGTGCGATCCGTGAGCACCCCATTCTCGTTCATGAATAAGACGTTCCGCCGTCTACCGGTTGTGGAGCCGATCTCTTTACGAACGACGACAAGGTCGATGTCGCCGTCACGATCGACATCGCCCCAGGCATAGTCCTTTTCTTCAGTGTCGTTGATGCCAAGCCCCGGCGAGGCGACGAGCCGTTTGGAGGTTTCGTTGGTGAATTGAACCCAGTCGCTGGCAATCGCTCCGGCGGCCAATATGAACGATGCACAGATTGAAGCTGTTTGATACGCCGTCGGCATGGTGCTTTCCTGTTTGAAGCGTCTAGAGGAATCCTCGTGTTCCGGTTCGCGTCTCACGAACGCGGCCACATCTGACCCGGACCCCTCCACGGCGTTGGCGATAAACCTTTATTCTTTATCAGGGACATGGACCCCAAGTGCCAAGCAAGGTAAGGAGATCCGATACGCCGACGAACCCGTCTCCATTGAAGTCTGCCGGGTGCAGCGGATTGGGACCCCACGCCGCGAGCAGGTCGAGCAGATCCTTGACCCCGACGACGCCGTCGCCGTCGATGTCGCCCACGCAGCACTCATCCGGGATGCCGTCGCCGTTGGCATCCTTACTGGTTCCGTCGATGATGTCAATGAGATCGAGCACGCCGTTGCCGTTGCAGTCTGTCTGCGGACCGCTGTACACGGTCAGGAAGACGTCGAAGTCGTCGACATCGACATCGCCGTCCTGGTCCACGTCGTCGATGGCGCAAAGGTCATCCGGCGTATAGGGTCCGGCGCCGAAACACGATGCGAAGATGATGAAGTCGTCCATTTCAACGTCGTCGTCAATATCGTTCACGTCGGCATGGTTGAACTCCCGCCGCCCCAGCGACGCCAGGAAATCAATGACCATCGCACGCTCGTCGGCGGTCAGTCCCCCCTTGGGCGGGGCGGGACAATCCGGACACGGCGGAATCTCGGGGTTGAAATCGCAGAACTGGGGGTCGAGCCCGTTGAGGAACAGTTGCGCGGATGTCCGGGCCTGGCTGTCCTTATAGCAGTGATACGCGACGGCGATCTCGATGCGGTCCGCAAAGAAGAAGCCGGCCACGCGACCGTCGTGAATGATCGGATCGCGGGTTCTGATTCCCGCCAACGGCGCCGTCTTCATCTGCCCGATTCCTGCGTCACCCTGCTGAATGTTGTCAGCAAGACCGCCGATGTGATGCAGCAGGAAGTCGCCGTAGGGCTTGACTTCCTTGTTGCGCAAGGCTTCCTCCAGCTCCGGGTCGTCCGCAGTAGTGAAAGAAGGGTAATGGCAGTCGCCGCAACCGATGGCCATAAAAAGGGCCTCCCCCGTCATGCCTGACTTGGGCGTCTGAGGAGGTTGGGCCAGGAAACGCTGGAAGTCAGTGACAACGTCGATGAACTCCTTGTCGATACCGTTGCCCAGGTCGAAACTGTCCTCGTAAGGATCGTCGGGAACGGCATCGCAGTCCTTCAGGCTCGGCGGGAAGATACCGTTGGGGTCCTGATCATCGGGAAGGAACCGATTGGTCAGCCCCATTTCGTTGTTTGCCGCATCGGCAGAGAACGTGAGCACCGTCGCCACCTGCGCCTTCCAACCGAAGCGCCCCACACGCAGAGGGCTGCCCGGCGGATCCTCGAACGCCCCGACCCAGTGGACGACCCCTTTCACGAGGGGGTTAGGCGGATTGCTTTGCAGATCCTGGAGCACCGCGTCCGGGATCGCCTCAATCAAACCGAAACACAGGGCGGAATTGGTCACTCGGAACGCAATGACGTTCGCCTCCGCCGGCACTTCCTCGGCGCAGTCCTCTTCGTTGGATTCCTGCTGGAACAGCGATCCGCCAAACTCCACCAACGGATCGAATACGCCTCGGACGAGCAGCCCGCCCCGGGTAACCGTCACCGTACCCGTCCCGCCGGGGGCCGGGTTGTTATGGCAACTGCCGCAACTGTCCTGATTCCAAATCGGTCCCAGCCCCTCCTCCACCGTCAGGACATGCTGGAATCGATCCTTTCCAATGAAGAAGCGGTCGAGCTGGTCCGGAGTGAGCCCCAACAATGGCTCACCTGAGGCCGGCTGGGCGACCACTCCCCCGGCCCAAGCGGAATCGACGACAACCGCGGGCGTCCCCACCATCAAAATACATGTCATTGGTATTGTCAGTCCGACACATAGATGACCGCATATACGAAATCTGTACTTGCCTTGAATTGATCTTTGATCTCGCTGATCTAGCACGATCCTCCTCCTTTCGATCATCCTATTTGAACAGAAAACGGGTGGCGGCAGATGACCCGCTTGTCCCGCGGCTTTCACTCAGCTCCATGTTCGCCGCCGCAGCCTGACCGACAGCGGCTGCACCGGGGGCGTCCCCGGCAGGAGAACCGTACCTCGTTCCGGCCGCGGATGCCACTCTTTTCTTGGATTGCGCGACCCTCTTTTTGGATGGCATGATGGTGAATTCGGATGCCCATGCGGCCCGGGCGCCCGCCGGGTTTCCGCCCAGAATACACTCAGAGCATCGCCGGCCGGTGTGTCTTGCCATAGGTTCGCTACGGAATAGGGTGCAGGTGCAAAAAAGGGTCATTCTCTCAAACCTGAACCTGGGGACCCTGGCCGTCATGCTTTTGCTCATGGCGGCCGGCTGTCGGGATCAAGGCGACCCCGGTCAAGGCCAGACTGCGGAGCCGACCGGTGGAGAGCCGCCTCCTGATAGTAAGGATGGCGCGCCGCCTGACCGCGCCACGCCGGCCGCTCCCGGGGCGACCCTGGACCCCGATCTGGCCCCGATCTTCGCCCTCATTTCTCAGAACCAGCTCGACCTCGCTCGGGACCAGGTGACCGATTACCTCCAGCAGAACCCCCAGACCGGCCAAGCCCAGTTTTTGCTTGGGCTGACCTACCATCGGGAGAAGCGCTACGCCCTGGCCCGACCGCACTTCGCCAAAGCGACCGAGTTCAGCCCGCGGTTCCACCCCACGTATCACTTCTACGGCTGGTGCTTGTACTACCTCGGTGAGACGGAACAGGCGCGAACGGCTTTCCAGGAGCATCTTCGCCTCGCCCCCACTGAGGGCGATTCGCATTTCGCGCTGGGGCTGCTGGCGATGGAGGCCGATCAACTTGACGAGGCGGAGCGTCGATTCAACAAGGCCATCGAGCTGCAAGCTGATAATCCGAGGCGGAGGCGGGATGTAGCGAAGGCACATGCACGACTTGGCGATCTCTACATTCGCCGTGAGCGACTTGAGCTCGCCAAAGGGCATCTACTCGATGCCACAAATCTTTGGCCACAACACTACGCTGCGTACTACAAGCTCCATCTCGTACTCAACCGGCTCGGTGAGCCTGAGGCCGCAGACGAAGCTTTCCAGCAATACCGACTCTGGCAGGAACGAGCTGAGCAACGTCGCGGACTTCCGGGGCAAGGACGATGAACCTTATCCAGCCCTGCGCCCAATGCAGTTGTCTTGCCGTCTGCGCATTACTGCTCACGAACTGTGCCGGCGAGGATTCGCAACCGCCGAGCAACGAACCGGTCTTTCGCTTCTCGACCCTCGTCGGCGAAACCGCGATCAACCTTACCACGACCTCCGGCACGCAGCCGGCCACCCAGATCCTGGAGGTCAACGGCCCCGGACTGGGGCTCATCGACTTCGACAACGACGGCGACCTCGACCTGTTCGTAGCCAACGGCGCAACCTTGAGCGATCCGGAGAACGGACCCGGATCACGGCTCTACGAGAACTTGGGCGGCCTGCGCTTCAAGGACGTGACTGGTGCGGCCGGTATCCATCTCACCCGCTGGGCGATGGGCGTGGCCGTCGGCGATTACGACGGCGATGGGCGCGACGATTTGTACGTGACCTGCTACGGCCCGAACGTGCTGCTGCGCAACGAAGGTGAAGGACGATTCACCGACGTTACGAAACACGCGGGCGTGGGTGATCCGCGCTGGGGCACAAGCTGCGCGTTCGGCGACATCGACAACGACGGCGATCTCGACCTCTATGTCGTCAACTATCTGCAATTCGATGCGGCCAATCCGCCTGGACGTTCACACTTCAAGGGCATCGAGGTCATGGCGGGGCCGCACGGCCTGCCCGCACAGCACGACATTCTGTACGAGAACCTCGGCGACGGGACGTTCCGAGATATCACCGCCGCCGCCAACTGTCTGCCCGCCCAACCCGGCTACGGCCTCGGGGTGATCATCATTGATTTCGACGCCGACGGCCGCCAGGACATCTTCGTCGGCAACGACTCGATGACCAATTTCCTGTTCCACAATCTCGGCGAAAAGCGCTTCGAGGAGCGCGGCGTACTCAGCGGGATCGCGGCGAACATCGACGGCGGTGAACAGGCGACGATGGGCATCGCCGTCGCCGACGTGGACGCCAACGGCTACCCCGACTTATTCACCACCAATTTCTCCAGTGATACCAACACGCTTCACCTCAACCTCGACGGCGCGTTCTTCGATGATCGAACCCAGCAGTTCGGCCTGGCGCTGATCAGCCGACCCTTCCTCGGCTGGTCGTGCGGGTTTTTTGACTTTGATCTGGACGGCGACGAGGACCTGCTCATGTTCAACTCGCATGTTTACCCGCAGGCCACCATGGACGCGATGGATTCGGACTACGAGCAAACGCCGCTGCTGTTTGAGCGTGAGGGGAAGCGATTCGCGCGCCGCACCGAACCGCAGATCGGCTCGTTTCTCAACGAGCGGCATCGTGATCGGGCTGCTGTGTTCGGCGATTTCGACCACGATGGGGATATCGATGTCATCGTCAGTGAACTCAACGGGCCTATTCGCGTGCTCCGCAACGACCATCCCGGCGGCAACTGGCTCACCATCGAGTTGCGAGACGAGCGAGAAACATCGCGCAACCACCGCGGACTCGGTAGTCGTATCGAACTGACCTATCCCAACGGCGGCCAACGGCGCTGGATATACACCGGCGGATACCAAACCTCGATTGCGCCGTACGCGCACTTCGGGCTTCCTGCCGACGTGCTCGATGTCGCCGCCGTCATCGTCTGGCCGGATGGGTATACGCAACGCATCGAATCGCTGCCAACCAAGGCCCGCCACCTCATCAGACGACCGTAAACATCGCCTCGCGCCTGATCTCGGATCCGCGCCGGGCGCTTCAGCGGTTTACGGCCAGGATGCGATGACGGTCGCATCGTTGTCAATCGTCTCGATCCGCCCGCCCGCCCCGCTGCCATCGTCACCAACGAGCTTCAACCCATGCCCCTGCTCGCTGAGGATCCTCATCACGGCTTGCGCGCCGTCTTCGCTCGCCAAATTGAACAGCACAGTGCCTCCCGGCTTGCGGGGGTCCTTGCCGTTGAACGTCGCCACCGAGCCGGCGCCGAAGTCATCCGTCGTCAGAAAGACCGTCGAATATCCCTCGGCGTTGAAGATCCATACGCCGCCGTTGTTGACGGCATGGCCCATCTTCGCGGCAACTTTACCGTTGTCGCCGATCACCTCGAAGCTCCGGGCGCGGATGACGCCGGGGATATCCTCACGTTGGGTCACTGAGAATATCACCGCCCCTGCGGAAATGGCCACAAGCACGATCACTACCCACCGCAAGCGGAACGTTTGGGTTTCAAGCTGTTTCAAGCGCTGTTCGACCGTCATGATTCACTCCTTGACCGGTCAAAGGGATCGTCAAGGCCCGGCACACCGCGTGAATCTCACGCTGGGTCGACCCCATACGACGCCGATCCAGAGGCGGATAAGATAGGCATCACCAGCCCCGGTAGCTCAGCTGGATAGAGCAGCGGTCTTCTAAACCGCAGGTCGCGGGTTCGAATCCTGCCCGGGGCGTTGGAGGGTACAGGCAAGACGCCGGCGCCGAATACACTGACGCCGCCGTCGCCCTGATCGAAAGTGAAGATGATGACAGCAAACGAAAACGTGTCAGGATGATTACCTATCGCGACTATCCGAATAATTCATCCTGACACCTTGTCTGCCCCTCACCTTTTCTGCCCCTTTTCTGCCCACCCTGACAGCTTTTCTGGCCCGACACATCCCGACCGCCATTCGCGGTCGGGCTGATCGATTGGTTAGCCAGCATGTTTGCATCAATGCTGCGAACTGGGTTTGTTGAAAACCGATACGAACGAATAATTAGTTTGTTCTTGTTTGACAGATTGGGTGCCGGCCTGAGTAAGCCCCGATTGGGTGATCATGGGAATCAACTCGGACAGGTGAGTTGGACGCATACGTAGTGCATGCGAGCGACCCTCGACTAAAACGGTAAAGTGTGGATGTATCGCCGTATACGAAGGTTCGATATCGGCGACAATAAGAGCACCACCTGGTTTAACCAACTTAGCAACTTTGGCCCAATCTGCATCGTGCGGTAAAGACGAGAGAACAAGGACGATGAGAACGACATCATACTTCTTGGGGTGACGTACGTCCGCCAAGAACTCAAAAATGTCACGTAGAACGACTCCTGTTGTAAGTTTGACACCTTGCATGTTGTGTTGAAATTGCGCAACCATATTTGGGGACGAGTCAACAGACGTCCACTCTCCGCGTTGGTTGTCGTAAAAATGGCTCGCGATTAGCTGACCCGTTCCACCGCCAAGATCGAGGACGTGCCAGCCATCGCGATCCTTGACATATTCTTTTATCCGACGAATTACCTCACGGTGCGTATGAAGCAGAAAAGTTGAATTTCTGGCATCATATGATTTCGCGACGGCGTTGTAAAAATCCCTCGCTTTATTGGTCGAGTATACGTGATCAAACGGGCTTTTGCCTTTGGCTCCCGTTGCGGCACGCGCTTCCTGAAAAATCAATGTTCCAAGCAAACCGAGTGCGGTAATTGCCGGTTCCCAATCCGGTGATCGAGCGAGCCATGCAACGGCCAGCAGAAGCGCGATGATGTTTATGACTCTCAGACCCAACTCTGTGCTTCTGATTGCTGCCCAACAATGTTTAGACAGACTGTATAAACCGGTTAAGGCAGGCTGGCCCCTTCTGCCTAAACCGGCGAGCATTCGACGATCGGTTGCTCTAACCCCTTGTACCATCACATCTTGCCTCCGTCATCCGCTTTCGAAGCCTAGTCTTATACAATCAGTATAACATGGTTCATGTGCCGTCGATGGGGCTCCTCACTCCGTGGCCCCCTTTGTTCGGGAAGACTTTGTTCGGGAAGACAGGGTGTCATTATGACTATCTAAACCGCGAGGATT
>JADFNO010000003.1 GCA_022563315.1 Planctomycetota bacterium
GGTTCCGCTTCAGCGCAAGAACAACGTATTCCTCGGGGCCCGCGTCGTCGGGAAGTGTCGGCAACCCGGGTTCTGCGGGCTGTCCTGCGTCTCCAGTGCGATAACGATGCGTCAGCTCGGGCGACGGATCCACGTCGATCGCTTCACGATCGATCCATTCTGCAAACGGCCCGGCTCGATAGTCGCTGACACAACCGGTAAACACGAGCATGCCAAGAACGAGGGGAATGAATGAAAGTCGACTAGTCATTGTGTATTTCCTGCGTACTCATCACGCGAAGCAATGCAGTTGCCGCTTGGTTCCGTCACCATCGTCGTCGCGCCTGCGGCTGCGTATCTTGAGCGAAGCTGACCGCGCAAAGTGTATCGCTCTGTCGATAAAGGATACACTCTGAAGCAACAGCCGCAGCTGCACGATGAAGGTCCGAAGCGCGCGAACAGCGCGCCGTGGCCAAGCCGGTGCGGGTGAGATGTTCGACTAGATTGTAAGGAGGCAGTGGCGTAGCAAGAGCGAATCTGCGCACGGCAAACCAGGCCCGGCTCGAGCCGTCCTCGCTTGTAAGCCGAAGCGCGCCACGCTTGGCACGACCATTGCTGGCGTCCAGGCCAGCGTTTCCACGACTTGGAAATCGACCGCTCCGTGAATGGGAAGAACGGCGACCCGACCGATATTGGCGTCCCGCGAGTGATCGCCGCAGCCGCAGGTAGCGGGATCGTCGTTTGGCGTGCTGGGCCCAGGCGCCGGCTCGCAGCAACTGCTCGGGCTCGCCACGCCAGCCGCGCTCGTCAACGATTCAGTTGCGCGGAACGCGAGGCAATGTCCCTTCGCCGCGCTTGTCACCGCCGATTCGAACTGGTTGTAGGGGGCAGTTGGGGCGGCGCAGCTTGACGACGAGAGCGCTGAACCGAACACGCCGCAGCAGCACCATGCGGGCGACCAGAGGGCCATGGTGACCGCCATGATGAAGCTGGTTATCTGTGTGTTGACCATGGGCCCTGATGCCTTGCGAATCGTCGCTCTCGCATTATACAACGTCAATCTGGCCAGGGAAATTCAAAGAACCCGGGATTTCTTGCATACGGATCGGAAAAAAGGGAGATTCTCGGGGTTTGAGCGTTCCCATTGGGTGACGCCTCGCCTCCAAGACGCCATCGTCACGCCGCGCCCACCGTGGGCTGGCCGCCGTCGTAGGCGTCCAGACCATGCAGCAAAAGTCACGCATGCAGATACAGTGCCTCCCGTCCCCCGGCCACCGGAAGCTTGACTCGGAACACTCGGGACAGCCACCAATGTAATGCCCTGATGGAGTACTCTATTCAAGGTGTGCACGCCCTCTCGGATTCTCGCGCGAATCGAAGAAGTAGGTGACGTCCCTAGTTTCTCAAAGGTGACCAACGGTGAAGCGAACTCCGGACTATTCTCATCGCCGTGGAATCCGTAGGATGGGTTGCTGTGGCAACATCTTAGCCGTGCGCAGGGCGATCCTCGTTGCTCTTAGCAGCAGTTGCCTGATGGGGAGCTGCAATAGTCAACAGCAACAGATCGGAGGACAACCGCCTGCACGCCTTGAGTTCCGAGTTGCTGCCCGGTTAGGCGACTTTTCTTCTAGCGAACTGGCGGAGATGCGAACCTGGCTTGCTACCGATAGCGATGGACGGGAGACCGAGCGGATGTGGCGATGGTTCGCGCTGAATGATCCGGCGCAATGGTCACCTCACCAGATCGACGACTGGGATTCTTTCCTTACAGAGCCGGCCCGCCACTTGGAGGAACACTTGGGGTTTGTTGCTGATGCTAAAGATGGACAGTGCTTCCTTCTGCTCTCTGCGGATCCGCAGCACATGCTCGTGCATGACAGCGAAGATTCATGGAGCGTGGCGTCCGTCTACCCGACGCATGACATTACAGGTCGACCAGCTATAGGATTTGCCCTCGACGAGAAGGGAAGCCGGAGATTCGCGCTCCTTACTTCGCGAGCGGTCGGTTGGAACCTTGCAATCCTGATTGACGACAAGATCTACTCCGCACCGAAGGTGATAGATCCTGTCGATGACGGGAGAAGCATCATATCTGGCTCGTTCAATCGGACGCAGCATCGGAGGATCCTCAGGATTCTACGAAATTAGCCACCGCCACCTGGACCTGTACGGACGATGTGTGAGAATTCCGGACAGTCACCAACGTATTGGCCTGATTGAGTAGTCTATTTAAGGGTGCAGGGCTTCTCGAACTTTCGCGCGAATCGAAGAAGTAGGTGATTGTCCCGAATTTCCCTACATCCCCGTGAGCCGTCCCGATGGAATTGGGACGGTTCGCACTCGCAGACCAAAACCCGTCCATCGCGCGTCCGCGGCGGGGTCGGTTAGGCGCTCTTGCGCATCGACTTTTGGCGAATCAGCCGGTCGCGCTTCTCGGCCAAATCTTCTTGTTTGCGCCTTGGTGCGACCTTGCGCGGCTTCGCTTTGACTTGTTTGGTCACTTCCCCGCCGGTTGCAGCTTGGAAGCAATGTCCAAGGAGCGACGTGAATTCTTGGCGCTGCATTTGGCGAACGAACTCGCCGACCGTGATCTTCGTTTCATTCGCGCGAGCTTGCTCGTAGATATCGATGAAGGCGTACGGCTCCCAGGCGCCGTTGAGCTTCAGGATCTCTCTGAAGCGATTCAGGGCGTCATCGGGGCTGGACCCAATCAATTCTATAGCTGTTTGAACAAGCGACGGGTAGATCGGATGATCGTCAAGCTGCCGGAAAAACCCTTTCGCGCCGTCGGCCCGTCCACGGTGCCGTTCGCTCAGAGCGAGGATGAAAAGAGATTCCTTGGGTCGTGCGCCCTGGGCGTACATTGCGGACTCGTCGATCCAGCCGTTCCACAAGTACAGGAGTGCGCGGACGGCCGCACCCATGGACTCATTCGTGAGGCTGGTCGGGGCGAAGAGTTGGGCGTCGTCCATCGCGTCCAAGGTCTTCTTCGCGGTGGAGCTTGGGTTGTGCTGCCATTGGACGGCCGGCAGCGCCGTTCCCCGTGCGAGCAACAGCTTAGAGATTTCCGGAGCCGACTCTGAGATTTCCAGTTCGATCATGGAACCGCCCCCGTTGCGAATCAGGCACGTGCAAGGTACCCGTAGCGGTATCGTCCCAAACCCAGGCGCACATCGACGTGACCCTGGCGTATCGGGGCGCAGTAACCGTTGTAAACCGCCCAGCCCGCACAGTCGTTACAGCCGATCGAGGTCGCCTTATAGCGTGGCGGCCGCCGGTCGCGCTTCGGGGTCGTTACCGCCGGGAAAGTGAGGCGCCGATCGTCAGGAGCCCGGCGAGCATGCACGCAGCCCCGAGCATCGGGGCGAGTCGACCGAACCGTGTGCTCGCAGCCGCAGCTTCGAGCATTCGATCATCACTGCCGCTGACCTCCGCTCGAATTGTGGTTGGCGTTTGCGCGATCCCGCGCGTCGGGTGATCGTCGATCAGGGCCGGCCGATCGTCGAGTTCCCCCAACGGCGGCTGAAGCGGTGTCGAGTCAAGCTGCGTGGTCGTCACCACCACAACGTCAACCGGGATCACGGGCGGCTGCAGAGTCGTCTCCTGCTGAGGGGTCGGCTCAGGCGATTCGCTCTGGTCGGGCAGGGGCCCGGCGTTTGCCGAGGCGAGGTACTCACCCAGGCGTTCCTGGAGGAAGTCAGGTCGCGGCTTGACAAGCGCGAAGACGTTGAGCGGTTCGTTTGGTGTTGGCGTCGCCTCTTGAATCTGGATCGAGCGCAGACCAAGGCGATACCCGAGCCCGGAGCGGGGCGAATCCGCCTTCTCCGGCTGTAGGCGGGTTGAGAGGCGCTCATTTGGCGCGCGCTCGGCGCGTATCTGTTGGGGAAGCATGCGCGTGTTCACTTTCGGGGCCAGGTTTGCGTTGAAGCGGTTCATCGCCCCGAATGTTGACGCCGGGCTTTGTCCCAGCCTGTCCGTCGCGCGGGTCGCATCGGCGGCCTCGGCGGCAAGCCGGGCTGCCTCTTGCCGATCGATACCGAACTCTCGTAGTGCTGCTTGAACCTTCTTGTCCTTCAGGTCGATATTGGCGAGGTCAGGCAAAATGCTGAGGAGGTCGGCACTTCGTGCCTGCCCAACCTTGCCCAAAGCCGACGTCGCATCCGGCCGCTTCGCCGAGTCGGGATCGACGGCCCTCGATAACAATGTCTTCGCCGCTGACCTCGCCTCATCGCTGCTTGCGCTTGACAGGAGCGTCTCGGCCGCGGCCAGCTCGTCGTCGTCGAGCAGTTCCTTCAGTGCGCCGTCGTCGCTGCTCATGTCTGCGAGCAACGCCTTCGCGGTGGGCAGTCCCGCTTCATCAAGGAGCTCGTTGACGGCATCCAGATCACCCTCGGCGACGCGCTCGGCCAGGGCTTGCACATCTGTTCCTTCCAGCAGGCCGCCGTCTGCGGTCAAGTCCGCAATCAGATCCTGCGCCCTTGGGTCGGCCAGGAGTTCCTCCAACTGCTCGCGATCATTGAGGATCTCTCGGAGTTGCTGTGGATCGTCCAGAAGATCGCGCAGAAGCTCTTGGTGTTCCTGGACCAAGCGAGCCGTCTGGAACACTGTGGCCAAGGAGCGGCGCGGAAGACGATCGCTGTTCGTAAATACGAAGCCGATGATCACCAGCAGCGTGCCCAGCGTCAGTCCGGCGCGGCGCGCTGCGCCGAGACCGTGGCGGCACCGAGGGAACCGGATCAGAACCAGAACCGCAAGCGAGATCAGTGGCGACGGTCTCCACCACTCCGCGGCCGATCGGTTTGGTTTCGGTCGAGACCTGATCAGAAACGGCAAGGTCACGAAGCTTCCCAGGGCCATCGCCGCGGCGAGGTACGGGCTGTACCAGTCGGCGCCCTCCATCCCGTACCACTTCAAGCAGAGGCGAATGTAGTTCAATCCCGCGGCGAGGATCAGCAGCGCGCTGATGTCAATGGCGAGTACGGCGAGGGTCCGAGTCCGGTCGACTCGCCCTGCGATCAGCGCACAAACACCGATGGCGAGTGCGAGCCGTACGCCGTGGATGTGGACCTGGGCGTCGATTCCCGAGAGGGCGTATCCAGCCAGCCCACAGAGCAGGAGATACAACGCATAACCAAAAAGGACGTATTGCGATTGCCTGTGCAAAGCTGCCCCCCAACGCACAGTGGCGTCGATGCTGCGGTCGCGTCACCGGCGCCCAGCGCGACCGTCCGGCTCGGCACGCGTAATGAACCTACCGCAGCGTCTACAGAACCATCGGATGAGCGCAACCTACGCTGATGAAGGCACTTGTAGAAATCGCGGTGGCGTAGGAACCCAGACGGAACAGGCTGGCCCTGCTGGTTATTGTCACCGGTTCGCGGACGGCCGATGTCGCGACGGAAGATGCGTCCGATAAGCCAAACGCCGCTTCGACGGCGCTCATTTAGCTGCGTCCGACGTGTGCGGGCGCGACAGCGGTTCTGTCCGGGCACGGCGACACGCTCGCTCGTAAGCGGCGAGGGATTCCGTACCACCAGCAATTCTTTACTGCACAAGCGCCTATGCACAGGATGCCGCCCAGCTCCAGCAGCCAACGGACTCGGACGCCAAGCATTTCGATTGCAAGCGCATCATCCAACTGATGAAACGACATCGCACGAGCGATGACGAAGCACAACAGTATGACGGTGCCTACGAACGCAAGAACATGGCGCGGCAGAAGCCGGCGCGTCAGAGCCAGCAGCACGGCCAATGAGATCAAACCGAATCCGGCAACGCCGGCGACAAGGGGTCGCTGGACACTGGATCTGTCTTCGTACCAACCCTGCGACAGCGCGATGTTTCGGCCGAACTCAGTCAGCCACGATTCCAGGTCCAGATGTTTGTTCACACCGAGGATGACCATGCACAGGGTGAGCAAGGCCCAAAACAGGAAGCTCGCCCGGTACGCGACGGTGCGATCGTGTTTTCGGCGTTCGACCTTCCGATATTCTTTGGCCATGCGGGCGCCGATTCTCGCGACGGACAGCGCCCATGCGCACGCGACCGCGACGATCAGGTAGAACGCCACGATCAGGGTTCCAGGTACGGCAGCATCGGCCATCCTTGGATGCCATCCGCTGGTTGTGACCTCGGCGAGCGTCGTACTAGTGATACCGATAATTTGCCAGCAGCAGGACATGATTCCTGGATACTCCTCAACGAACATGCGGTGTCGAGGTTGCCTTGGTGACGCCCATACGGCCCACACCAGAGCGGGCTTCGAACAATCGTTCTCAGCCCGCCTACCTCCCGCTCAACCACAGGTTCCAATACTGGGCCTCGCATGCCAGCGCCTCGCCGTGTTCTCGTGCTGAGGTTGCCGGGTATTCCGTTTGTAGGCGTTGCGCCGGTTGTGTGTTTTGTGCGGAAAGGGCGCGGCATCTGCGATCGATGGCTCGATTACGGTGGGCAGCGCCCGCTCCACGGCGCCGCCGATCCGCGGGTACGAGGGGCCATGCGATCGTTTGTGAGGAATTCGAAGCGGGCGGTGTCTTGGCGTATGCCGTGGCGAACGCTATCGCGATCCGCCAACTGCCGTCCATTCAAAGCCAACCTTCTGTGCCAACCCCGCCGAGGTCAGCATCTCGATGATCGGTCGCCGGTCGCGATCGCCGGCGCTGCGTTTCTGCGCAAGCTGCATTGCATTCTGTCCGTTGAAGTTCTCTGCTTCGACGGCGGCGTGGGTAGCCAGGAGCAGGTTGACGCAGTCGGCGCTGCCGTACCAAGCTGCCGCCATCAAGGCCGTATAGCCCCGGCTACTGGCGGCCTCGATGTCGGCTCCGGATGACAAGAGCAACTCGACGCTGCGGCGATTGCTGTTGAGGGCCGCTGACATGAGCGCCGTTCCGCCGCGATCGCTTCGGGCGTCGACCGAGGCGCCTGCTTCGAGAAGGAGCGAAAGAATCTTCGTGTCGCCGCGGGCGGCGCTGAGCATCAACGCTGTATGCCCGCGACGGTTCTTCGTTTCCAGTGCGGTGCCGGCTTCGAGGAGTGCGCCAACGCATGGGGCGTGGCCGTTCACCGCTGCCGCCATCAGCGCCGTATTGCCAAAATTATCCGTCGCATCCAACTCGGCGCCGGCGCTGAGAAGGAATCGAAGTGATTCCAATGCCCCATGGCGAGCGGCAAACATCAGGGCCGCTTCACCGGTGTCGGACTGAGCTTCGATGTCCGCTCCAAGGCGAATGAGCAGTTTGGTGGACTCGGGACCGCCGAATCCCGCCGCCAACGTCAACGCGGTCTGGCTCCTCGCGTTCACAGCGTTGACGTCGGCTCCGACCTCGATCAAAGCGCGGATGGCGGGCAGAGCGCCATCTCTCGCCGCCCGCGTCAAGGGGAACTCGCCTTCATCATCCCACGCCTGGGGATCGGCGCCGGCTTGAATCAGCAGCTCAACGCACGCGGCGTCGCCGCTGGCCGCCGCCGCCATCAACGCCGGGTATCCGCGATTGTTGCGGGTGTGGACATTTGCCCCAGCTTGTAGCAACGCATTTACACAGTCTGCCTGTCCGCCTATGGCCGCCTCCATGAGCGGTGTGCCGTGGTATTTGTTTCTCGCCTCGATGTCGGCGCCGGACCTGAGTAGGTACTGCAACGGATCGAGCGCACCATGTCGCGCCGCGTACATCAGAGCCGTTCGGCCGTCGTTGGACGCGGCTCCAATCTCAGCGCCGTCCCGGATCAGCACCTTGACGGCTCCGAGTCCGCCGAACCCTGCCGCCAGCATGAGCGGTGTTTCCCCGCGAATGTTGGGCGCGTTGACATTCGCCCCGGCCTCAAGCAGCGAGTGGAGTCTGTTGATCGCACCCTCGCGGCCGGCGCGGGTCAAGGGCGTTTCACCCTGACCGTCCCAGGCTTCGAGATCTCCCCCGCGCCGAAGAAGCGCATCGACACACCCGGCCCGTCCGTGGTCCGTCGCGTTGGTTAGCGCCGTGTGGCCGTCTTGATCGACGGCGTTCACATCCGCCCCGGTTTCGAGCAGCGCAACCAGACAGGCGGTGTGCCCGCCTTGCGCGGCTGCCATCAGGGCTGTCTCGGCCTTGTGATTTTTCGCGTGGACGTCAGCGCCCGCTGTCAACAGACAGTTCAGCGATTCGAGCGCTCCGTTGCGCGCTGCGTAGATGAGCGCGGTATGTCCGGTGGTCGAGGTCGCGTGGATGTTTGCCGAAAGCCGCAGCAGCACCTGAACTGCGCCGTTCTCACCTCGAGCGGCCGCGAGCATCAATGCTGTTTCACCGTATTTATTGGCCTGATTGACATCGGCTCCAGCCTCGATCAAGCTGCGCAGCGAGGCCGTCGTCCCGTCGCGGGCCGCCCGTGTCAAGAGTGATTCACCGTCGTCGTCCCATGCGTCAAGATCAACCCCAGCTCCCACCAGCGACCTCATCGCGGCGACGTTGCCGGCCCAAGCGGCGATCGCCATGGCGGTGTCGCCCTTGGGAGTTCGGGCGTGGATGTCGGCGTGATGCTCCAGCAGCACATTGACACAGGCGACATCGGTCATCGCCCCCAGCATCAGCGGCGTGTAGCCCCGACGATCCTTGACGTGCCCGGCAGCGCCGGCTGCAAGCAGTTCCTTGAGGCAGTTGGACCGACCTGACCAAGCTGCGACCGATAACGCGGTGCCTCCAGTGTCGCACGTGGCCTCCAACGGCGCACCGGCGCGAAGCAGGTGACGCAGGCAGCCGAGACTCCCATTGCCCGCGGCCGCCATCAACGGCGTGTATCCCCGGTCGGTAACGGTGTTGAGATCGGCCTTGGCTCGAAGCAGATACTCGACGCATGCCCCCTGGCCGTGCTGAGCGGCAATGTGCAGCGCCGTGGCTCCGGTCTGATCGCGATGATCGACGTGGATGCCTCGCAGCAGCTCGCGATAAACACTATTCACATCGCCGACGCGCGCGGCCTCGTGGATGGGTCCTGCGGTCACCGCGCCGTGTGCTGCGAACCATCCCACAACACCTGCCAATAGCCAACGATATGGAGTTCGGCTGCTCACGTTTCTGTCCCCGTTCATGACGTCATGGTCACCATCGCGGCCGTACATTCGGCCGCATGTCCACGCCATCGTCCAAGCGGCCAAGACTCGTCCGACGATCGTGCAGACTCGCATTATCGGAAGCGACGACTGATGTTGGTCGCTCGTCGTTACATCCGAGGTATTCGTGGACTGCGATCTATCGACACGATGTTACCGGACCCAGGGTGTTCGGGGCACGGAGGCCGGAAAGTGTCAGCGGATTGGTAGATGGGGGCGAGCGCGAAGCCGGCGGTCGGCAGCGTGCCGCTGATCCATCGGACGAACCTCCCAGGTGTTGCTTCTCGCAGAAATGCCCCAACCCGGATAATCCACGGCACATCTCTATCCGATATGAGCGTCACGTCTTCCCGGCGTTTCGAGGAAAACGCCACGGGCGGGTGATTCTGAGGGGCGAACCGTCTGGGCTGCGCCCGGGTCCAAACGAGGGGCTGCGATGCCGGTCGACACGATTGAAACCAGGCAAGAATTGCGCGATGGCCGGTCCCTGACCCAAAGTGGGTGTGTTGACGTCGTTGCCTTTGGGCCCCGGCCTGAGTCTAGGCCGATCGTCGCTAGCCCACCCCTATGGCACGTTCTTCATACCCGTGCCCGGCAGGAGAAAGCCCTGGCCAAGACGCTGCTCGCGGCCGGGATCGAGCACTACCTGCCGTTGGTGGGGCGAGTTTCCTACCGGGGTCGGCGAAAGTACATCGTACAGCAGCCGTTGTTTGCCTCGTATCTGTTTATGCACGGCTCGGTTGAAGCAACCTACTTCGCCGTCGCCACCAAGCGCGTTGCAAACGCCATTCGGGTAAGCGATCAGCAGCGCTTTGTCCAAGAGCTCCAACAGATACGACTTGCATTGGAGAATCGGGCTGAACTCAGCCCTTCTCGATATCTCGAGGTCGGTCGGCGGGTACGCGTCGTCGGCGGTCCGTTCCGCGGCATTGAGGGATTGATTGAGGACCGGTCGAAGGTCGGCCGCCTCGTGCTTCAAATCGCCGCCTTGGGCCGCGCTACGAGTCTGGAGATCGACACTGATCTCCTGGAGCCGGTGGACTAGAGCTGGGGCCAAAACCTCCGCTTTTCTCCACTGGAAAAGTCTCTTCGACGGGGTCGGCACCGCACGGCGGTGCGCGCGACGGGGGCGAAGCCCCGCCATTTTTCGCCGATGGTCGTTCGATCCTCGGGCGAACACCAAATCATCAAGATGAGAATGAACCGACCAGCACCCAGGATGTCGTTGTCGCCACATTTGCTCGACGATGCCGCGTGCGCTCGTACCGATCGGCCGACGACGGTGTGCGTTTTCGGCGCCGCATTGGATACGGGGAACCTCGGCGTCGAGGCGCTTGGTCTTTCGATTCTGCGCGGCCTTGACCAGCGATTGCCCAACGCTCGACTCATCGTCTTCTCCGGCCGGCCGGGGAGGCGCCTTGCCCGCGTCGAGCTGCCTTCGCCGCACGGCCAGCAGACCATCTCGTATGAGGAGATTGGCGCCTCGCTCTCGCGCGACCCGTTCAAACCCGGCAACCTGTACATTGAGCATGCCCTGCACCGATTGGGATGGGGCGCGAGATCCGGATCGGTAAGTCGAGTTCTAAGCGAAGCGGATCTGATACTCGATGTGTCGGGTGGCGATAGTTTTACCACGATGTACGGCCCGTACCGCTACAAATACGCCGTCTATCCGAAGCGTCTCGCCTTGAGGTTCGACGCGCCATTCGTTTTGCTGCCCCAGACGTACGGGCCGTTTGACGCTGACCACGCAGACGAAGTTCGAGTCCTGCTTCGCTCAGCCGCCCAGATTTGGGCCCGCGATCAGGCTGGCTGTGAATCGGTAGAGCAACTCGCGGCGGACGTATCGGTTGGACGTTCGGCGGACATGGCGTTTACACTCCCGGCCGACCCTGCGGCCGCGAAAATCCCAACCGTCTCAAAACCACTGGTGGGCGTGAACGTGAGCGGGCTGCTCTTCAACGACACCGCCGGCAACGTACGGCAACGGTTCAACCTTTGCTGCGACTATCGCCGGCTGATGCATGATGTGGTTGTTGCGATCTTGGACGCCGATACAGACGCGCACATTCTGTTCGTGCCGCATGTCGTCGTTGACCGACACCATGTCGAATCCGACCTGCGAGCCTGCGAAACGCTACGCGCCACGCTTGGCGACGAGTTGCGCCGGCGCACGACCGTGATGCCGAACCCAAGTTCGGCCTGCGAAGCGAAGGGGATCATCAGCCGGTGCGACTACTTTGTCGGTACGAGAATGCATGCCTGTATCGCAGCCCTGTCAAGCGAAGTGCCCGCCAGTGCGATCGCGTACAGCATCAAGACGTCCGGTGTTTTCGGCACGCTTGGCATGGAGCACGCTGTGTTCGATGCGAGATCGCTCAGCGCTGATGACATTGTGTCCTGCATCGTGGCGCGGTTTCGGGACCGAGCTTCGGATCGCGAACTGATTCGGCAACGCCTGGGCGGCGCTATTGCCAGCGTCGATCGTATGTTCGACGAAGTGGTCAGCTTGGTCCAAAGGGGTCAAATGAGGCGAGCCGCATGATTCGTCGAGCGGAACTATTGATCGCGCCTTGGGATGCGGTCCCGGCCGATCCCGAGGAAACGGCGCGCTGCCTTGCTCGTTCACTCAAGGCGCCACAGTTTGAGCTGCGCGCGACCGGCTCGGGCCACACGGTTCTCTTCGCCTACGAAGGGCAAGCTGACGCTGCGGTAACGAGTGACGGCGGTGATTGGTCCATTACTGAAGGGCATTGGCCGGAACCCGTCGGGCTGCGTCTGAGCGTTTCGTCGGAGCCCGCCGACCCATCTTGGACGATCGAAATCGATCACTATGGATTGCGTCCGCTGTACTTCGGCCTGGATCGTCGTCGCCAGCCGGTCGTTTCTACAAGGCCGGAGATGGTCGCGGCCCTGATCGGGAGTCGGCTCTCAGCTCAGGCGTTGGCTGAGCAACTGCTTGTTGGATACAACCTGGAGAACCACTGTGCTTTCGAGGATGTCTTTCGTTTGCGCCCGCAAATGAGATTGAGCTATGAGCAGTGGCGTGGATTTCGTGTGACGCCGACGCAAAGTGAAGCGACAAGTCGACGCGATGCCGAGCAAGCGCCAGCTACTTCTGAACAATGGATAGAGGCGATCACACCTACGATCACCGAGGCCTTTGACGCCGGCTACGCGTTGGAGTTATCCGGCGGTGTGGATAGCCGGCTCGTGCTGGCGATCGGATTGCACGCGGGCGTCAAGCCTCGCTTGGCGTTTACGCTCGGCTCAGATCACGATGAGGACGTCCAAATCGCGCAGTTGATCTGTGATCGGTACGAGATCGATCATCTGATGCTCCCGGTCGAGATCGATCCAACGCGCATCGCCGCGGACGCCTACGACTTCGTGATGCGAAGCGGCTTTGCCGCCAATGCCTGCGGCTACGCCTGGCTACCGGCGGCGTTCGAGCAGCTCTCGTCGAGACGCACGGCCCAGATCGGCGGCGGGGGAGGGGAATGCGCTTCCGGCTTCTACTATGGCCCGGCCGATTTCCTGGGCGCCTCGCGCGCACTTGATCAACTCTGGGTGCGAGCGCGACTGTTCAAATCGGGCGTTGAAATGACGGAGATGTTCGGGCGAACACGGGGTCGCCTCCTGTCCGCGGACGTTACGAACACCGCCCTACGAATCTTGCGAGAAAAACACAGCACGTGGCGCGAGGCGAGCGATGCGTTTTATCTCACGCAGCGGGTTCCCAACGCGGGCGGTCCGGTTCTTTGCGCGTCGGCGTGTTGGTACGAACCACTGCAGCCGCTCTTGCACCAGCCGCACATCGAATGGACGCGGAGTCTCACCCCGAGCCAGCGCGCCCATCGTCGCACCCAAATGAGTCTCATTCATCAGCTTGATGCAGCTTTGGGAGAGATTCGATATTCAGGCGGACGAGCATATGCCCGTACTTCCGCTGCAAAGCTCAGACAGCGCGTGTGCAGGTTTTCCTCGGCGGCGAGAAAGATTCGTCGGCGACTCGCAGATCACCGGGCGGCCCCGGACCAGGGCGCGGACCTCTCGGCCGACGCGCTCGTGCAGAATGAATCTGTGCGAGAAGCGATTCGAGATCTTTCGGAGCGCCCGGAATTGAACGTTCGCCGTGAGCACGTCGAGCGGATGCTCGCGACGCCCAGCCTTTATGAGCATGAACTGGGCGTGCTGCTCTCCACGGCTTGGGCCCAGCAGACGGCCCAGGCCATTGCTCGTCAGTTGCATTCATTGACATCGGAGGCGCCGTTGCGATGTGCGGCCTAGTCCCAACCGAGCGCTTTAGCAACGCCCCGAGCGATCACCGTACATTTCGACATGCCCTGAAGTGGGCGTATGTCGCCACACTCGGTCAGCGGGGAATTGTACTGTTGGTGACGTTTGTTCTGGCGGCGATCCTTGGGCCGGAAGACTTCGGCACGGTCGCGATGGCGATCGCATACATCATCTTCATCGAGATGTTCGTTGCGCAGGGCATGGGCGCTGCCATCATTCAGCGCAAGGATCTGTCGCGCGAACACTTGGATTCCGTGTTCTGGCTCGTCGTCGCTGCCAGCATCGTTCTCTGCGGCGTGAGCGTGCTGGTGAGTCCGTGGTGGGCCGCGGTCAACCATCTGCCTGAACTGGGATCGGTCATCGCCTTCCTCTCGCTTTCCGTACCTATCAAGGGCCTGAGCGTTGTACAGGAAGCCCTGCTTCAGCGGAAAATGGACTTTCGTAATCTTGCGCTGCTGCGAGGCGCGGCGCTCATCATCGGTGGCGCCGTCGGGGTGACGATGGCGATTCGTGGCTTCGGCGTTTGGGCGCTTGTCGGTCAACAACTCGTCGGATCGGCGCTGGCCACGGCCGTGATGTGGAAAGTGAGCGACTGGCGACCTCGCCTGTTCTTTTCGTGGCGACGCGCGCGCGAGCTGTTCGGCTTCAGCGGCGGGATGTTCGCCTCACAGCTTGGCGTGTATACCGCCAGCCAGTCCGATGCGATTCTGATGGGCCTTTTCTTCGGCCCGGTGGCGGTCGGTCTTTATCGTCTGGCGACTCGGTTGATGGAGGCTGTGCTGGACATTGGGACGCGATCGATTCAGACCGTCGCCCTGCCGCACTTCTGCAGTTTGCAGGATGATGCCCCGAGGCTTCGTGCAGCGGTGTTGTCATGTATCAGACTCAGCGCAACGATCACGATTCCTGCGATGACGCTGCTTGCTCTGGCCAGCGACGAACTGATGATGCTTCTGGGAGAGAAATGGGCGCCCGCAGCCGGTGTGTTGAAGATCGTGGTGTTCATGGGGATGGCCAAGGCATTGACGCTCTTCACCGGCCCATTGCTCTTGGCCAACGGACGTGCAGGAACCGTTGCCGTACTCGTTTGGATCCTGGCGATCGCTACGGCCGGCATCATTGCCGCTGTAGGCGGATTGATGAAGCACGCGGCCGTTGGTGACCAAGTAGCTGCGGTCGCGCTGACCCGTACTGGTACCTTCATTGTTCTGCACGGCGTGGTCAGTCTGCTGATTATCAGCCATCTTTATCAAATCTCCATGCATCAATTGGTTGCGGTAGTTGTTCCCGCGATCGTCGTGTCCGCAGCCGCCTTGTTGACGGCAAAGCTCGTGACGCTCCTCGGCTTCGGCGCGAATACAAATCCGGTCGTCGCGTTATTTTGTGTGATGGCGCCGGCTACGCTGGCGGCCGGTGGGACACTACTCATTGTTGACGAATCAGTTCGCACCACGATCTGCAGAATCATGCGGCCGGACCGCTCACAACGCATCACGTCGCCTGACGGCGCTGTCTCCACACAACAGGATTAGCAGACAAGGCCTCTATCGAATGTTAAGCGCATTGCGATCTGTACGCGATCGGGTCGAACGTTTCGCGCTGGAGCGACATCGACGATCCATTCTCAAGGTCGTTCGAGGTGGCGAGGGGCTGCACCTCGACGGCAAGGTTCTTTTTGTGCACGCCGAGAGACTCACGCTTGGGCGCAATGTGCATATCGGCCACGGTGCGTGCTTTAACTGTCTGGGAGGCATCACCGTTGGAGACCACACGATCATAAGCGGACAGGTCACCATCTACTCCTACGATCACGCTTTCAAGAGGCCGTCACGTCTGCCGTACGATGACGAGGTAACGCCCAAGCCGGTGTACATTGGACGCTACGTGTGGATCGGGATGAATGTTACGATCGCGCCAGGCACCATTATCGAAGACGGCGCTGTGATCGGAATCGGGACGGTTGTCAGCGGTCACATTCCCGCCAACGCAATCGTCGTGAGCCCTAAGCCAAGGGTCGTTGGCTATCGCGACGAATCGCACACACGAGCTTTGGCACAACAAGAACGGTTCTACCTCAGCGCAGCCGCATAGACGAACCTACGAATCTGTTGACCTAATTGGCAGCATTGATGTCTTGGCATATCGACATCCTGATGATCACCTATAACCGGCCGGGGTACACTCGTTTGTCGTTGCCGGCGCTGCTGGATTCATGTGATGAGACGATGCGGGTCTGGGTCTGGCAGAACGGCGCCGATGTTGAGACGCTCGAAGTCGTGCGCAGTTATCTCGATCATCCCAGGCTGCATCGATTCCATCACAGCCTTGAAAACGGGTTCGTTCGTGAGCCGACGAATTGGCTGTTCAATGAAGCAGAAGGTGACTTACTCAGTGTGATTGCAGACGACTGCCTCGTCAGCGACGGTTGGGCGGACAAGTTGCGCAAGGCGCATCAGGATGTCGCCCAGTTCGGCGTGATCGCCTGCTGGCACTTTCCGGTCGACGATTACATTCCCGAATTGGCTCAGAAGAAGACGTACCGTTTTGCCTGTGGACATCAGTTGATGGTCAATCCGTGGGTGCAAGGAAGCGGCGTCATCATGAAGCGAGAATGTGTGGATGCTTTGGGTCTACTCCCGCCGAAGGACAAGGGATTCACGCGCTACTGCATACGCATTGCCGCGGCCGGCTGGACGAACGGCTGGTGCGTGCCGCTGGTGCCGATCGATCACATGGATGATCCACGATCGCCCAACACGATGTTGAAGACCGACGCGGACCTCGAGCGTCACCTCCCTCTTTCGGCCTGGATGCGGGGTACGCGAACCATCGAGACGTGGACCGCACACCTTCGAAAGTCCGCCAGAGCCATACAGGAGTCGCCGATCGATCCACGTCTCTACCTCGGCGTGCGCAAGAAGATCCGTCGACTCTGGACTCGGATCAAACGACAAGAGTTGTTGTATTGACGCCTGCGCTTGAAACTGAGAACAATCGTGCGCTTGCCTGTGATTGAAACCATTGAGGACGTGGCCCAACGACAGCTTTGCTGTGGTTGTGGCGCGTGCGCGTATGTCAGTCCGGACGCGATCGAGATGATCGACTCGCTGGGGCACGGCCGGCGTCCGCGCTTCAAAGGGCCACGTCGAACTAGAGCGGATGATCAAGAGGCGCTGCGTGTCTGTCCGGGTCTCGGGCTTGAGCACACCTTCGATCGTTCGCATCCTGATCTCATTCGTGAGCTCGTGGCGGGTTGGGGACCTGTGCTGGAAGTGTGGGAAGGCCATGCGACGGATGACGCGATTCGCTTTGCCGGCTCCAGCGGCGGCGCCGCTAGCGCCCTTGCCCTCGCCTGCATTGAACAGGGCGGCATGCACGGGGTCCTGCACATCAAGGCCCGAACGGACGCGCCGTATCTCAATCACACGATCCTCAGCACGACCCGCAAGGAGATACTCAGCGCCACCGGGTCGCGCTACGCACCGGCCAGTCCGTGTGATGGCCTCCAATTGATTGAAGATGCGCCCGCGCCGTGTGTCTTCATCGGCAAGCCGTGCGATGTGGCGGCCGTTCATAAAGCCAAGCAAGTTCGTCCCGCGCTGGCTGAAAAGGTGGGCGTGACGATCGCCTTTTTCTGCGCGGGCACGCCGACCACGAACGCCACGTTGGAATTACTTCGGCGGATGGGTGTCGATGATCCGTCACAGGTTGTCGAGTTGCGATACCGCGGCAATGGCTGGCCGGGCGACGCCACGGTTAGGTTCAGGACAGAGAACGGAATCGAGACGCGTTCGCTGAGTTATGAGGAATCGTGGGGTGAGGTGTTGACGAACGACAAGCAATGGCGTTGTCATGTCTGCGCCGATCACACGGGCGAGTTCGCCGACATTGCCGTGGGCGATCCTTGGTATCGGCGCGCTGAACCGGGCGAATGCGGGCAATCGCTCGTGCTGGTCCGGACCGAGCGGGGCAGGCGCATCTTGCGTGAGGCGATTGAGGCAGGGTATCTCGCCCTGACTCGCGCCGATGCCTCGATTCTGCCGCGGTCGCAGCCGAATCTTCTGCGCGGGCGCGGCGCCGTGTGGGCGCGGATACTTGTGAACCGGTTGATGGGCGTCCCTGCACCACGCTACCGCGGATTCCCGATGTTCCGATTCTGGCTGGCGAAGCTGACACTGGTGGAGAAACTTCGTTCGATCTTAGGAACAGCGCGACGTGCAATGCGGCGGGGGCTCAGGGATCGGACGGTGATCGTTCCGTTCATGGCTCACGATCTGACTACCGAACCATGCCTTCAGTTCGTTTCTGACAAGCGAGCCGATTCCGAGGTGGCAGTGTCCCAGGCGGCTTAGCGAACCGCCGTTCGTCTTGAGGCTGTGTAACAGCGAGGCAGCGAAACAATGAACCTAGCGATTCAATCAATGATTCGGCCCACCATCCAAACTGGACGGGCGCTTTGGAAGATGGTGCGCGGAAAGCCGGTCGTCTTTATTGACGATCCACCGCAGCCCGGGCCGAGGTACGGACACGGTAATCCGCCGCATCCGGCTCTGCTTGCGCTGATCGAACGAGGCCGGGACGGTTACCGTAAACGGTTGGAAGGCTTCCTTCGGTTACAGGACAAGCTGCGGCGCATCCCGGTAAACGCCGACAGCGCTCAAGCCGACAACGCAACCCCGCATTGGAACAATCCGTGGTTTCCCGGCCTGGACGCGGTCGCTCTGAGCGGTCTGATTGCTGACGCCAAGCCCGCGACGTACCTCGAGATCGGGTCAGGTTTCTCGACGCTCTTTGCGAGACAGGCGATCACGGACCTCGGGCACACGTGTCAGATCATCTCGATCGATCCGGAGCCGCGAGCAGCGATTGACGCTGTTTGTGATCATGTATATCGAAGTCCGGTGGAGTCGGTGGGGCTTGAGGTCTTCGATTCACTTCAGCCGGGCGACATCCTGTTCGTGGACAGCTCGCATCGCGTCTTCATGAACTCCGACGTCGAGGTGATATTCCTGGATGTTCTTCCGCGGCTCAAGCCGGGTGTGTTGGTACATTTTCACGACATTTGGCTGCCCTACGACTATCCGGAGCGATGGGTCGATCGTTACTACTCCGAGCAGTACATGCTGGCGGCCCTTTTGTTGTTCGGCGATCAGTACGAGATCGTTCTTCCGAACCGGTTCATCACTGAAGATCAAGAGCTTGGCGATGTTCTTTCGCCGCTTTGGAATAGCGCGGAGCTTGCCGGCGCACCGACGCAAGGCGGATCGTTCTGGATTCGCCGCAAGGAAGTGAGCTGAAGGCCATGTCGTTGATTCGCCGATTCGCAGCCGTAGAGGACCCAAATTCGCTCTCGAACCGCATGCGCTCGAAGCGTTTTCGCGGCTTCGAAGAGCTTGTCGAGCCGCTTCCACGACCGCTGCGCATCATCGACTTCGGCGGCACCCCCGAGTTTTGGGAACAGCGAGGTTGGGCTGGACGCGACGATGTGCACATTACCGCTGTGAACCTTCAGCCGAGGATTAGTTTTCGTCCGAACTTCCGTCCCGTGTTCGGTGATGTCGCGGATCTGAGTCAGTTTGCGGATAACAGTTTTGACATCGCATTCAGCAACTCGGTAATTGAGCATCTGTTCACGTTCGAACGACAGGCAGCGATGGCCAGGGAGCTTCAGCGAATAGCGCCGGTGTTCTGGCTACAGACCCCGAATTACTGGTTCCCGATCGAGCCGCATTTTCACGTGCCGGGTTGGCAGTGGCTTCCGATCGGCGTCCGTAAGGCGGTCATCAAACGCAGGCGGTGCGGCTGGCGGGGGCCATGTCCCGACGCCGAACTGGCCGATCAGATCGTACGCGAGGTGCGACTGTTGACCCGAAGTGAGCTTCAGCGTTTGTTCCCCAAGGCAGCGATCGTTCCGGAGCGCTTCGGCGGTCTAGTGAAATCGTGGATCGTGCACTCGACGATCGAGCCGGCTTTGGCGCGAAGGCTGGCCGCATGACCAAATTGTTTCGATTGATTGATGCAGAGATAGCTGGCGGGGCGTATCAGGACCCGACGATGAGTCCGGTTCGGCGCCGGGGCTGTGAGCATGGTGGATCGAGTTGTTGGGCGGGCTGGAACTGCGCAACAGCTTCGGTGAGAGGGGCAGAGGGCAAGTCTCGATGATGCTTGCGACTACACCAACTTTGGACTGGTTCAATCAAACGACGGTGCACCCGCTCGGGTTGGTGTTGCTCGTGGTGCTTGGGGCGGCGACGCTCCTCGTACCTCGACGTTACGCGCTGGTGCCGATGCTGATCCTGGTGTGTTTCGTCGGTCCGGCGCAACGGATCGTGGTTGCCACCCTCGACTTTAATTTTCTACGTTTGATGGTGTTGGCGGGATGGGCGAGAGTTCTACTCCGTGGCGAGATGTGGGGGTGGCGATGGAGGCCGCTCGACACGGTGGTGCTGGCATGGGCGATCTGCGCAACGCTGCTGGCCACCTTTTTGCACACGACTCTGGCGGCATTCATCATGCGTCTCGGTCTTTTGTACGACGCGATCGGACTCTACTTCTTATGCCGGCTCCTCGTCCGAAGTTTTGACGACCTGCGCGTCTTCGCGCAATGCGCGGCGCTGATCAGCCTTCCGGTCGCGGCCCTGTTCCTAGTCGAGCAGACGACCGGTCGCAACCTCTTTGCGATCTTCGGCGGGGTTCCGGAGATCACGATTGTGCGCGCCGGGCGACTGCGGTGTCGCGGCCCGTTTATTCACCCAATTCTCGCCGGCTCATTTTGGGCGGCGCTGATGCCGTTGATCGGAGCGCTTTGGTGGTATCGCGGCAATAGCCGGGTGCTCTCACTCTTGGGGCTGGCCGGAGCCGCGGTCGTCGTCGTGACGTGCGCATCGGCTACTCCGCTCGGTGGCTTGCTGGCCGGACTGATTGCCGCGACGCTGTTTCCGATTCGCCGTTGGTTCTCGCAGCTGCGCTGGGGCGCGGTTCTGGGTCTGATAGCGCTCCAGTTGGTTATGGTGAATCCGGTCTGGCACCTCCTGGCGCGAGTGCAGCTGGTCCCGCAGTCGACCGGTTGGTATCGCTTCAAACTGATCGATGAGTTCATCAAGCATTTCGATGAATGGTGGCTGATCGGGACCGAGTCGTATTCGAGTTGGTGGACCTACGGTCTTGACGCCATCACCAACGAGTACATTCTCCAAGGCGTTGAGGGTGGGATTCTCACGCTCGGGCTTTTTCTCGCCGTCATCGCTGTCGCCTTCTACGCAGTTGGGCGTACCTGGCGTGGGGAGGTTCGCCGGCACTTGCGACTCCGGCGATTGACAGCGCCGCGGACCCCCAGCCTGCGTGCCCGACGACTTCGCCGGGACCGGGAATCCGCCGGGCACGTGGCGATGGCCTGGGCACTGGGCGTGGCGCTGTTCATCCATTGTGTCGTCTTCATCGGCGTATCCAACTTCGGACCGACGATTCTCGTCTGGTACCTCACGCTCGGTTTCATTGGAAGTCTCAGTCCGCTGCGCTCCCGGAAGCGCGCCGTCGCTTCTCGGCGGCCGGTGCACACGGCGCCGCCCCGCAAAATGATCGCGATACCCGGGTCGACCGCACCCTTGGCGGGTGCGTGATTCCAATTGCTGCATCTGCAGTCGCTTGTGCCGTTGAGAGCCGAAAGGAATGCATGATGATTCGTCGTGACAGGATACAGCCGGTGAGCCGAGACAGATGGGACGGCCTGGCGCACCGATTTCTCGATCATAATTATCAGCAGACTTGGGCGTATGCCCAAGCGCTGGCCGAGCGCCGTCACGCTGAATGCGAACATGTTGCGATCGATTCAGACAGTGAACTTATTGGGGTTGCCAGTGTTCGAGTGAGGCGTCTGCCGGTAGTCGGAGGAGGCATAGCCTATGTGGCCGGCGGGCCGCTCACGAGGATCGGGCGTGACGACGACATTGATCGGCTGGCGCAATGCCTCACGGTGCTTGAAGCCGAGTACGTTCAGCGCCGCGGCCTCACGCTTCGAATCTTGGCTCCACTCGGTTCCCCCGATTGGAATGCTCGAGCAACGAACTCATTTCATCGTACGAACTTCGCGCCAACCGATCGATCCCGCAGTTACCGAACGTTCCTACTGGATATCGATCGACCGCTGGATGATGTGCGTGCCGGTTTCTCCAAATACTGGAGGCGGAACCTTCGACGCGCGGAGCAGAGAAATTTCATTATTCGTACGGGCACGGGACCTGAGTTCTTTGAGGAAATATGCCGGCTGTATCAGCGGCTACGAGGACGCAAGCAGTTTCGTGCCGATCTCGATGCCGATTTCTACGCGTCTTTGCAACGTCAGCTTTGCCACGACGAGCGGTTTGACGCACTGATCGTCGAGCACGATCGCCAGCCGGTGGCTGGCCTGGTGATGAGCATGCTCGGCGATACCTGCGTCCCGCTTGTCCTGGCGACGGACGAAACCGGCCTGCGGAACTACGCCGCGTACGGCTTGCAATGGCACTCGATTGTCATGGCTCACGATCGAGGCCTTCGCTATTACGATCTGGGCGGCATCGATGCCGAGGGCAACACGGGCGTGTACAACTTCAAGAAGGGTATGCGCGGTATGGAACTGTGCGCCCCAGGTCCGTTCGAGTCGTCTCCATCGGGCGTGATCGCCGCCATCACGAGTTCGGCGGAGCGGATCTACAAACGGTTGGCTCGAGCCGCTTGAGCGTCTATCGAGCAAGTTAGCAGACCTTTACAAACCTTGAGCACGTGTCACTTTCACGGCTCACGGGGGATCAAGTCATTCCAACTTGGTACGACCAAACCACACTCCACCCGATTGGCCTCATCGCGGTGTTTCTCCTGGGCATAGCGACGCTCGTGGTGCCCCGTCGCTATGCGCTGGCGCCGATGCTGATCATGGCGTGCTTCATCTCGCCCGCCCAGCGAATCGTGATTGCCTCCCTGGACTTCAATCTTCTTCGGATCATGGTTCTGTTCGGATGGCTCCGCGTCATTGTCTTTGCCGAGATCCGCCGGATTGAATGGAAGCGGATTGACACAATCGTGATCCTCTGGGTCGTCATCGCAACCGTGGTGGTGACACTGCGCGAAGCAACGGCCGCGGCATTCATCTACCGTCTCGGGCTGAGCTTCGACGCGCTCGGCATGTACTTCCTGTTCCGCTTTTTGATCCAGAGCTGGAAGGACCTGGAGACACTGATGTTGGTTGCCGCGATCATCAGTATTCCCGTGGCGGCAGTCTTCCTCATCGAACTATCCACCGGGCGCAATATGTTCGCGATATTCGGCGGCGTACCGGAGATCACGGTCGTGCGCGAGGGCCGGTTGCGCTGCCGCGGACCATTCTCGCATCCGATTCTGGCCGGCTGTTTCTGGGCGGTGATGATGCCCTTGATCGGCGGCCTGTGGTGGAATAGTCGCTGGGTGCGATGGTTTGCGCCCATCGGTCTGGTTGCCTCGGCAATCGTGGTCTTTAGCACAGCATCGGATACGCCAATCTCCGCTGTTATGGCTGGAGCTCTCGCCGCAGCGTTGTTCCCACTGCGGCGGTCGATGCGTTGGATCCGGTGGAGTACGGTGCTCGGCCTCGTTGCGCTTCAGATCGTGATGACGAATCCGATCTGGCACCTGTTTGTTCGTATCCAGCTCGTCCATGGCTCAACCGGCTGGTATCGCTTCAAGATGATCGATGGATTCCTCCGGAACTTCAGTGAATGGTGGATACTTGGCACGAAGGACTATTCCAAGCTTTGGCCCCAGCCCTTCGATTCCATCACGAACCAATTTGTTCTTGAAGGCGTCGAAGGTGGTCTGGTTACGCTCACACTGTTCGTCGTACTTTTGGCGCTTGGATTTCACGGCGTCGGTCGGATTGTACGGTCAGTTCGGAACTCCAAATCCCGCCAGATCATGGCGTGGATGCTTGGCGCCGCTCTCTTCGCGCACTGCGCTTCTTTCCTGGCGGTTTCCTACTTCGGTCAGATCGTGATGATCTTGTTCCTGACACTCGCGGCCATCGCTTCGCTCTCGCCGCCCGATCGTCGGTTGGTGACTGCTCGGACTCGGGCACGACAACGCTCATCCCGTGCTTCCAAGCCAACGTTCCCGCAGCTTGCTCACCCGCCAATTCCCGTCCGCACCTGCCGAAGCGCAGACGAATCTCCGGCCTGACGAAGATGACGGCTACCTGTCCATCTGCTTCGATGAGTGCTCGGTCAAGCGTTGAGAAGGCCCCAGAGTCGGCCCAGGCGCTATCGTTCACGACCGTCGTCGCCGATTCTCTCGAAGCGGTCGAACGCCTTCGCACCGGCTGGAACCGATTGCGAAGCGGTTGTTCGCTTGCGACCCCCGCCGCTGGTCGAGGGTGGGAATGATCGGCCTCACGCTTGCCGCGACGGTGTCGGCATCCGCCGCCGCTTTCACCTGGTATCTCGGGCCGATGTTGGCCCGCCGAGTGTCGGAGCGCCGACTCAGACAGCAGTGTGCCCAGACACGGAGCCTGGTTCTGACCTACGACGATGGCCCGGGTGCGAGTCTCACGCCCCGCTTGCTTGATCTACTTCGGGCGCGCGATGTGAGAGCGACGTTCTTTCTCGCCGGCTTCCGCGCAGCTGAGCATCCCCGAATCGTTGATGAGATCGCAGCGGCCGGACACGAGATTGCCTGCCACACGCAGCGGCACCTCAATGCGTGGCGGGCCTGGCCTTGGCGGGGCGTCGCCGACATCAGCGCGGGCTATCAGACACTGTCGCGGTGGGTGCCCAAAGACGGAATGTTTCGGCCGCCACATGGGAAAATGACGCTGGCGACTTGGGCAGCCGTCCATCGTCGCCAAGCGCCGATCGGGTGGTGGACGATTGCCGCAGGCGATGTCGCGCAACGGCTTCCCGATTCGAATTCGTCCGTGGAGCAGGCACGACGTGTCGGAGGGGGCGTCGTGTTACTCCATGACTTTGATCGGGAACCAGAGCGCGCCGACTTCGTGCTCCAGTCCACGACCCAACTCCTCGATGCCGCCCAGCAGGAAGGATGGACGATCCGGACGCTCGGTGAACTTATGTGTAACGGGACGAAGAATGCCGCCTGAGACGCTAGCCGTCGTTGAGGCCGAAGCACCCTCACGTGCGTTCGATCATGAAGCGTCGATGCGCGTTGGCGCACTCGATCTTTCCATCGTAATCGTGAATTGGAACACCCGGCATGTGATTGTCGATTGCCTCGAATCGGTGTTTGCGAACCTCGGCGCACTCTCGGTCGAGGTCATCGTAATCGACAACGCGTCCACGGACGGTTCGGCCCAGACGATCGCAGGCGAATTTCCGCAGGTCCGGCTGATCGCCAACGATACGAATCGCGGCTTTGCCGCAGCCAACAACCAGGGGATGCGCATTGCGCGCGGAGCGTATGTCCTACTTCTGAATCCGGACACGGTGGTGCTGGAGGGCGCGTTTGACAAGACGCTCGCCTACGCGCGTCGGCATCCCGACATCGGCGTGCTCGGCTGCCAGGTCATGGAGAATGCCCAGGCCGTTCAGCGGACATGCTTTCGGTTCCCGTCGCCGCTGAACACGCTCATGTGGGTTTCGGGCGCTCTGGCATGGTTCCCGCGATCACGAATCGCCGGCCGGGCTGCCTACGGACCGTGGAACCGCCGGGATGAGCGCGAGGTGGAAGTCGTCTCCGGCATGTTCATGCTCGTTCGCTGCGAAGCAATCGAGCAAGTTGGCCTCATGGACGAAGCGTATTTCGTCTTCGCGGAAGAAGCCGACTGGTGCTACCGATTCCGAAGCGCTGGTTGGCGCTGCGTGTTCGCGCCGGTCGGGCGCATTGTGCATGTCGATGGCGGCAGCAAGAGCACCGAGCAGGCCAGCGTAAAGATGTACGTCGAGATTCAAAAGAGCCTGTTGCTGTTTCATCGCAAGCATTTGGGTTGGGGCTGTTGGGCGATGAGCAAACTTCTTTTCTCGACGACGATGGTGATTCGCCTTGCATGGTGGACGGTGTGGACCGCGCTGGGTGTGGGTGAGTCATCACGTCACAAGGCGAGCCAGTCGGCCGCGGCGGTGCGGTACCAGTGGACGGGACGGGAGCCCCCCTGGTGAGCGCGCTCCCTGTATCAAGTCCGGGTCATTTGGCGCTCGACGCGCCACGACTTCGATTAGGGGCGCGACGCCTCTCATTCGAGATCGTGCATTCGTTTGACGCGCTGGATCATCTTCGAACCCAGTGGGACGAACTCGTCGCTCAGGTCGGATCACGAATCTATCTAACCTACGACTGGTGCAAGGTGTGGTGGGAACACTACGGACGGGGGCGGGACGCTCGCGTGTTCGTGTTCCGCGAAGCTGAACATCTCGTCGGCGTCGTCCCCATGTTTATCGACGACGTGCGGCTCGGTCCCGCGAAACTTCGACTCGGGAAGATCATGGGGTCGGATTTCACGCAGGCGATCTGCGACCTGCCGGTTTGTACGCCATGGGCGGAGGCGGTGATCAACGAGATTATGGAGCAGTTGATCGCCAACGACGGCTGCGATGCGATTGTGTTCGGCCCGATGCTCCAGGCGTCCGGCCGGATCAATGCCGTGCGCGCCGCCGCAAAGGATCGCAAGGACCTCGTCTCGATTTACCGTGATCGGGTTGTGACTCAGCAGACCACGATCGTGCTGCCAGCATCGGCGGACGAGTACCTCAGCTCACTTTCCAAGAACCAGCGATTCAATCTGCGAAAGGGCTGGAGGCGGCTGACCGACGACTTCGATGTCGAGGTGGCTGTCGTCACCGAGCCCGGCGAGGCGGCCGAGGAGTTCGGCGACTTCGTGCAGATGCATACGCAGCAGTGGCAGAGTAACGGGATGCTCGGGCACTTCGGAGACTGGCCCGGCGCCGAGGCGTTCAATCGATCGCTGGTGTCGGTGATGAGCCAAGCCGGTCGGCTGCGTCTCCTGCGCCTGCGCGCCAATGATCGTGTCGTTGCCCGCCAGTACAGTCTCGTGTTTGGGAATACATGCTATTGTCGGCTGGCGGCCCGTGCCGTTCAGCGCGACTGGGACCCGTACGGACTCGGACGCCTCAGCTTGATGAAGTTGTTCGAGCGGTTGATTCCAGAGGGGGTACACCAGGTGGACGTAGGGACTGGAACGTACGAGTACAAACTGCGTCTTGGCGGTGAAGAGCACAACGTTCGGTCGATCCTCATCGTTGCCAAGCGAAGCGGCGCTCGTCGCCGAGCCAGAGTGTTCTGCGCACTGGCGGACGCGATCGACCGATTCTACTACCGACTGTGGTACTGCCGCATCGCGCCTCGAGTGCCGTTTCGTCACGGACCGCTGTGGACAACGTGGATCAGATCGCGTGTCTAGCGTCTCCTAAGCCGGTTGTACGCCGTCTCTTTGACAGCACGTTCGACGGATTTTTGTCATGATCCTTTCAATTCAGGACAGGGGTATTTGTCATGATCCTCTCAATTCAGGACAGATTGCGATATTGGCTTCGCTTGGCCGTCTACGGATCCGGCGCAGGCTCGATCGCTTATCGTTTCCTGCGCCGGCGCGACACACCAGCGATCCACGAGATGGCTGAATACTGGAACCAGGAGCTGTCCGGGCGGATGTCGGTGCCAAACATCAACGGCCGAATAGGCAACGCGATACGCGATATGACGTCCGTGCTGCTGATTCAACACTGCGGACCGCCGCCGAGAACCGTGCTCGATCTCGGGTGCGGCTTCGGGGATCTGGCGCAGGCGCTGGGCGGCGAGGGCCTGGAACGGTACGTCGGCGTGGATCTCAGCGACTACGTCATTGATCGTGTGCGGCGCCAATGTACGTCATGGCCGATAGCAAGCCGGTGCGAGCTTTCGTTCCATAACGCAGACCTGCGCGAGTTTGTGCCTGAAGATCGCGAGCGCTTTGACGTCATCGTCTATAACGAGGTCCTGAAGTACGTATCGGTGGATGAGGCGGTCGAGCAACTCGGCCGTTACCGGCGATGGCTCGCGCCGGATGGTGTTTTTTGTGTGAATATCACCGACGACCCGAAGAGCCGAGCTATCTTTCGAGCCCTGACGAAGAAGTTCACTTGGGTGTACGGCGTGGTCTATCAGCAACGGCCGGACGGCCCAGGGTTCCGCATAACGAGCGACGACGCGACGCCGGCCTATCTCGTGGGCCTCTTCCGGGCGCCGGCAGCGCCGGCTTAGTTTGCCCGTCATCACCGCGCAGATGATCTCGGTTCTCACGTCCAGAAGCGAGCAAACATGTACGTCTATAACCGTCGTGGCCTGATCGTTCGGCTGATATGGCTGTGCATTGCCATTGTCCGATGGCTCACCGCCGGCTGCGGGATCGTGAGGCGACCTCGCGTCGTCACGCTGTGCTATCACGGCGTCACGGCCCAGCAGCGGCGGCGGTTCGAGCGCCAGATGACAATGATTGCCGATCGAGCCGTCCCGACGGACGCCGCGGAACCCGACCGGCGCCGACGGTGGGCGCGGCCGGGCGTTTGTGTGACGTTCGACGACGGCTTCGCCAATCTGTTGGATCATGCCCTGCCGGTAACGCGCGAGCTTGGCATTCCGGCGATGGTGTTCGTGGTCACCGAGAACATGGGTTGTCTGCCGAAGTGGGAGATGACGCCGGATCATCCCGACGCATCGCAGATCACGCTCTCTGAATCGCAGCTCAGACAGGCAGCGGAGGAGCCGCTGTGTCGTTTCGCGTCCCACAGTTCGACGCACCCCCGGTTGACGGATCTCCCGTTGGGCCAGGCGAGGCGAGAACTGTCCGGATCAAGGGCAGTCCTGGAACAGAGGCTTGGCCGGCCCGTCGAGGATTTTGCGTACCCTTATGGCGCCTGCAACCCAACGCTCGTCCATGAGGCGTTTGCGAGCGGGTACCGACGTGTTCACACGATGGGTCCGATTACGATGCCGGAGGACGTCTGCGGTGAAGTGATCGTGCGCATGAAGATGTCGCCGGACGCCTGGACGATCGAGTTTCAACTGACGGTCGCCGGCGCGTATGACTGGCTTGCCTCGGTACGGCGAATTTTCCGTCGGCTTCGCCGGGCGACGAGCGCCGCGGCGCCATTCGCGACCTCGCAGCTTCAAGCCAAGGCGCCGGGGGCCTGAGTCTCGACCGGCGCTGGCCAGGCGCGGCGCCGACGGTCAAGTCAAACGAGCACGGGATTATCCCAGCTGGTCAATTTGGGTTGATTCAGCATGGATTTCTGGGCCGCCGGTGCGGTTCCTATCGGTCTTACCATGATTTGTCGGCACAAGTCTCCTCGTCCGACCAGATCGCATTGCTTCTCTGACTTGAATTGAAGTGGCCCTATAACGGCGACGATACCCAACACGACGCTGCAAGTGTAGACCCAGCGAGGAATTATCAATGGCCACGATTGCCAGTTTAGATCAGCGCACACGCCCGGCGCGCACCGGAAGATTGCGAGTTCTTGCCATCGCTTCCGGCGGCGGGCATTGGGTGCAGTTGCTGCGTTTACGACCCGCGCTGGCCGAGTGCGATGTCACCTACGTCAGTGTGGACAAGTGCTATCGAAGTGAAATCAGTCCTGCAAAGTTTCGCGTCGTTAACGATGCGACGCGACGAAACAAGATCGGCCTGGTGTTGCTGGCCATCCGCGTGGCGTGGATATTGGCCCGGGTCCGACCGGACACGATCGTGACGACCGGGGCTGCGCCCGGGTACTTTGCGGTCCGGCTTGGGAAACTCTTCGGGATGAAAACGATCTGGATCGACAGCATCGCCAACGTCGAGCGGTTGTCACTCTCAGGCAAGCAGGTGGAGCCCTACGCCGACCTTTGGTTGACGCAATGGTCTCATCTGGCCGGCGTCGGTGGACCGCGCTATGCAGGAGCCATGCTGTGATTTTCGTGACCGTGGGATCACAGATGCCGTTTGATCGCTTGATCCGGACGGTTGACGACTGGGCTGGCCGGCGCCAGGCGCCGCGGTTATTCGCGCAGATTGCCGGCGGTGACTATGTGCCCCGTCACATGCAGTGGCAGCGGTTCATTTCGCCTGCCGAGTACCGTCGGCGGATCTTCGAGTCAGAGTTGATTATCGCTCACGCCGGGATGGGGACCGTTCTCACGGCGCTCGAGTTCAGTCGGCCGCTGCTGGTGATGCCTCGCCGCGGCGGGTTTGGCGAGACCCGCAACGATCATCAGGTCGCCACCGCGGCTCGGTTGGCCGAGGCGGGATATGCCAGCGTGGCCATGAACGAGGACGAATTGATCGGACAGCTTGCCTCGCTTGATCAGGTCGCCGTGTCCAGTGCTATTGCCTCGCATGCCTCTGTTGAACTGCTTTCGGCGGTGCGGGACTTCATCTCCGGTGACGCCCAGCCGAGTCGTGATTCTGGTGTCCAGAGCCATCCGTTTCCAGCCGTCGGGGAGGAATTGGCGCATGCCAAGGCTGCTTGAACAACCCGTGGCATCCGGCGAACGGATATTCGATGGCATCATCTGCTTCGGCGGCGAGGATTGGTGGTACCACAATCGAGGTCACTACGACATTCGGATGATGCGCGAACTGAGCAAGCGCGTTCCCGTGCTGTATGTAAACTCCCTCGGGATGCGAGCGCCCAATCCGCGCGAGGGCGCGATGTTTGTTCGCCGGGTCTTGCGGAAGCTCGCCAGTCTCAGGCGAGGGTTCGTTCGCGTGGATGATCACTTCGGTGTTCTGAGCCCGATTTCTTTTCCCGGCGGGTGGAGCGCCGCCGTCACCAAGCGGTGGCTCACCAAGCGCGTCGTCGAGGCGGCCCAAGCCATGGACATCATGCGTCCGCTAATTTGGGTTGCCTGTCCGACCGCGGCCGGCGTGATTGATGCGATTGACCGGGCGGGGCTCGTCTATCAACGAACCGATCGTTATGAGTGCTACCCCGGCGTGCAGCCGAGCCGCATCAAGGCGTTTGACGATCGTCTCAAAGCCGATGCTGATCTCACGGTCTTCTGTGGGGACTTTCTCTTCGAGCGCGAGTCGGCGCAATGTCGACAGGCCTGCCGGATCGACCATGGAATCGATTTCGAGCGCTTCGAGAACGCCGGTCGGCGACGAGGGGAGGAGCCGATCGACATCGTCGATCTTGGACGCCCGCGCGTGGGGTTCGTGGGCGGGATCGATGCTCACACGTTCGACGTGCGTCTCTTTGTCGAAACCGCCCAGCAGCTTCCCGAGATTCAGTTTGTTCTCGTCGGCGCATGCTCTTTGCCGGCCGGTTGGTGCGAGCTGCCCAACGTCGCGCTGCTGGGCCAGAAGCCGCACGAGGAGGTGGCGGCTTATATGGCGGCGTGTGACGTGCTCATCATGCCGTGGCGGCGGAATCAGTGGATCCAGGCATGCAATCCGGTCAAGCTCAAGGAGTACCTGGCGGTTGGGCGACCCATCGTTTCAACCGACTTCACGCAACTTCGCCGGTACGACAGTCAGGTTCGCGTCGCTTCCACACCGCAAACGTTTTGCGCAGAGATCCGTAGCGCACTATCTGATCCGGGAGACGAAAAGGCACGTCGAGCCCAGGTCGCCGACCAAGCTTGGAGCGGCGCTGCCGAGCGGTTGCTCGATGAACTGCACGTGATCGGACTGATTTCGGCCCACGGATCAAGAATCCCCAAGGACGATCAGGCGGATACGACTCCTCCAGCGACAGTTGGGCGGCTCCGTTTGGTCGGAGGTGACTGGTTTAATGCGACGAACAGTCGCCCAGGGCTACGCGCCTGTCTGGTGCTTGCCGGGGGATTGCGTCCCTCACCGCTGGTCGAGGCGGCCGGCCGATCGGTCCTGGATCTTTACCTCACACCAGAGAAGACCGTTCTGGATGTGATGGTCGAGCAACTGACGTTGCTGCCATCCTCGGACGGAATGCCTCTTGCGATCCGCGTCGTCTACAACGGCCGTCTCCCGGCTCCCTGGCCGGGGACCTCGGCTCCCAACGTGCGGTTCGAGCAAGACCCTCAAGCGTACCGCGGCGCTGCGGGCCTGGTCGCCGACCTCTGTGCCGGCTACGAGGACCACGAGCACGTTCTCGTCGTTGAGGCCGGCCGGGTCCTCGCCCGCGACGTCGAATCGATGTGGGACGAACATCTGGCCAGCGATGCAGACGTCACGGTCGGGTGCAATCAAGACGGCAGTCCAGGGGGAGTCTATATCACCAGGTGCGGCGTATTGCGCCATATCCCGCCGATCGGGTTTGTCGACATCAAGGAACAGTGGCTGGCCTCGGCAGGTGATCGGGGCGTGAAGGTTCGCGTGCACGGTTTTTCGAGCCCGGGAGCCCTCCCGCTGAGAACGCGGTCCGATTTTCTGGCCGCCGCGCGACATGTGAACAATCATGTTGCGTCACGTGCTTGCCGATCCATCGCCTCGCCGCCCGCGCAGGCTGCGGGGCTCGAGCCGTTTCGAGTCATCGGCCACGGCGCCGCCATCGGCCCCGATGTCCACATCAACGACGCCGTGATTATGCCCGCGGCCGTGATAGGCGGTGGGGCGTTGATTGAGCATTCCGTGGTCTGTCCCGGAGCCGTGATTGAGCCGAAACTTCGAGTCGTCAATGCGGTCGTGAGCAGAAGCGGATTCTATGTTGATCAGTTTGTAACAACCGCATCGATCCCGGGGCTGTTCTCCGAATCGAACTTGCATGCCAAAGCAGCTTGAAGATCAAGCGTGAGGGAGAGGGTCGCCATGAGCGAATCCACCCGAGATTACATCCGGACGGAAACCGACGAACTTGTTGACGAACCGATCGACGCGCTGCGCGCCAATCCGCTGCAGACGATCCATCGGCAGTTGCGGGGGCGCTACCGCGTGGCGGTGCTGCTGGCCGTTCTGCTGGGCCTCTGCGGCGGTATCGCCGGCTTCGCGCTGTTCCCTGCGAAATATGAGAGCACGGGTCTGGTCCGGATTACGCCGACGTTGCCTACCGTTCTCTACGAGAGTGCAGAGAACAAAATCCCGCCGATGTTCGAATCCTTCGTCACGACGCAGGCCGCCTTGATCCGCAGCCGGGAGCTCCTCCAAGACGCCTTGGACCAAGGCGGGCTGGTCGCGGCCGGTTGGGAGCCGGGGCCTGAAGGCGTCGCCCGTCTGCAAAGTGCTCTGGAAGCCAGGCGGAACCGCGGCGAACAGGTGATCTCGGTTCGCGTCACGCACACCGACCCGCGGCTCGCTCAGAGCGCGGTGAACGCGATCCTATCCACCTTTGTGGCGCGCGAAGACAACCGGTCCGGAATGGCGAGCTCGGCGCGCGAGGGCAAGCTTGTGGAACGCGCGGCGCAACTGGAAGAGGCGTTAGGCGACCTGAATGTGCAGATGCTCCGGGCTTCTGATCACATTGGGACCGACGCCGTTCAGCGCCAGCACACGGCCAAGCTTCACGAACTTGAGGTTCTTGAGAAGCAGCTTGCGGACCTTGCCCTGGCCAGCTCGGTGCTCGAGTTGCCCAACGGCGCCGAGAACAGCGCCAATGTCCTCGCAAACCTCGATCGCGTTCTGGGTATTCATATAGACGGGCAACTCGAAGATCTGCGACAACAAGAGGCCGAGCTGAAGGCCCGGATCGCCACGCTGAGCCGGAAGCTCAAGCCGAAGCATCCGGCGATGATCGAACAGCTGCGCCAGCTCGACGCGCTTCGGGTGCAGATGCGCCTGCGCGAGACGGAGCTCGCAAGCCAGCTTGGTGAAGTCGAATCTGCGAACGGGGTCGACGCCGCGGTGGCCACGCCGAGGAATCGCATTCGCCGCGCAGAGTTCGTCTATCGATCGCTTCGTGATCAGGTGAGTGCAGAGGTCGCCACGCTAGGACAAACGCGATCACAGTTGGCCGATCTCCGCGCCGAGTCCGAGAATGTGAAGTGGCGTCTGTATGAGGCACGGACACGCCTGGACCAGCTTCGAGTGGAGCAGGGCTTTGACAAGATGGCTCGAATCAGCGTTCTCGCTTTCGCCAATCTTCCCTTGGCGCCGGTGTCCGACAAACGTGCCGGCACCACGTTCATCGGGGTGATGTTTGGCAGCGGGCTCGCTGTCGGGCTGATCGTCCTGTTCGGCTTGGCCGCTGCGCGATGCCGATTCGCCGAGGATCTGGACGTCTTCCAGGGCGAGGCGCCTGTCATCGGCGTCGTGCCGGACATTGCCGACGGTTCGCGTGACGCCAAGGCGCAGGCGGGCATCGTTGTGCATCAGATATGTAACGCCCTGTACGTGAACTCGAGCCGTGATCTTCATCCGGTGTACGCCGTCACCAGTCCATCGTGCGGCGACGGCAAGACGAGCATCGCGCTGGCCATGGGCGCTTCGTTTGCCGCCGTTGGGTGCAAGACGCTCGTGGTCGACCTCGACCTCGTCGCCCAGGGACTGACTCGCCATTTGAAGCTCCAGACGAAGAACGGACTGTGTCAGGCGCTGGGTATGGCCGAGGGAGCCGGACAGGTGCACCGCACGATGACCTCCAATCTGTGGGTGCTGCCGACGGGTCGGCCCAAAGACATGCGGCCGCGGCAACTCTCGCCATCCAAACTCAAGTGGTTGATCGATGCCCTGCGGGCCAGGTTCGAGGTGATCGTGCTCGACACGGGACCGATACTGGAGAGTCTGGAGGCGCCGGCAGCGGTCGGGGCCGCGGACCAAACCGTGCTTATCACTGCCCGCGGCCGCAAGCTGGGCGACGTTCGAGCGGCGTTGGCGCGACTTCGGCAACTCCATGCGACTTGTCAGGGGCTGGTGCTGAACCAGGCCGCGCCCGTGGATTGTACCCACGCGGCCGCCCTCAACTCGCGCACAAACGCCTGGGCCGAGCGGCCTTCGCTCCAAGCGGTCAGCGAGCAGCCGTCCTCGGCGCCGGCATCTGCCAAGAGAGATGGACCACAGTCGTCCAGCCCGCACGATCAAGGGCCCAAGAAGCCTCGCCTCCGTCTGACGCCCTCGCCTCTCGAGCAGGTGAAGGACCCAGCGGTTGAGGATGATCGACAAAGGAAACGAGCCGCCTGATTCGACGTTCCCGGGGGAGAATTGGATTGATGAGGGATCACACTGCGCTCAGCGTCTACCAAGCCGTCAACGGCTCAGCCCTGAGTTCGATCATCGAGGAAACGCCAGACCGGCCGATCACAATCGTCCATCGTGGGCGCGACGTCGCCGACCTCACGCATGCAACGTCGTTCCTTCTCGTCGCGTCGAGCGGTCCAGTCCCCTCTCGCAACGACCTTGCTCAGATGACTGCCGAGCCGCTTCGATCGCTCGCTCCGCGCATCTGGCAGATCAATCGACCTTCGCCTTCGTACCGCGAACGAGTCACCGCAGACGAGGCCAACGAGCTCATCTGCGTTCGGCGAGAATATGGACGTCCCGTCCTCGATACCGCCCCCATCATTCTTACCTCCGACCGGCAGATCGCCCAGCAATGGGCACGCGCTCGTTCCGACCGGCAAGCGCGCCGTCAGCTTCAAAGGGCGGTCCATCAAGGGTCCGGCGCAGTCTTGCAAATGTCCCGACGCTTGCGACAGTGGATCGGAACGTTCCGGGCCAAGCGGCTCTTCGACATCGCCTTCAGTCTGATAGCGCTGATCCTGACGGCCCCGTTGTACCCGATCGTGATGCTGGCCATCTGGCTCGAGGACGGGGCCCCGGTTTTCTTCGTGCATCGCCGCCAGTCGATCGGAGGTCAGGAGTTCGGCTGCATCAAGTTTCGTGTCATGCGCAGGGACGCTGAGCGAGTCAAAGCGGTCCTCGGCTCGCGGAACCGTTCGGACGGACCGCAGTTCTATTTGCCGGATGATCCGCGCCTGCTCAAAGTCGGTCGGTTCCTTCGACGCTGGAACATCGACGAACTGCCGCAGTTCATCAATATCCTGCTCGGCGACATGAGTGTCGTCGGCCCTCGCCCCAGCCCCGATCACGAGAACCAGTTCTGCCCGTCGTGGCGCGAGGCGCGCCTGAGCGTCCGGCCGGGATTGACCGGCCTGTGGCAGGTCTGCCGCACCCGCAAGCCTCAGGTCGATTTCCAAGAGTGGATCCGCTACGACTTGGAATATCTCGAGCACCGAACCTGGCTGCTCGATTTGTGGATCATCGTGCGGACGCCGTTGGCGATATTCGGAAACCCGGCTCGCGCAACCGGCGCATCGATGTAGGCAGGTCAAACTGGATTCTGTCTGTCGGCCCGCGCGGCTTTGGGCGCTACCGCCTCTCTCAATCCGGCGCCCGTCTCGCCACAACGTACCGCAAACAATGAAGCCCCCCGAGCACTCCTTTTCTCCCCTCTGCGTGGAAGCTGGAGTGTCGGGGGGCGGATACTTGGCTGGTGCGCGATGCAGGTATAGCGCTCGCCGAGCGATCGGCCGTTCTTCCACCCCGGTGCGTTTCTTGCAACCCCCTGTTGCGCTGCTTCCGATCGTGTGCCTTGCGCGTCGTCGGAAGCAATTGAAGTTTGTCGCCGCTTACTCTTGAAACTTACAACCAAACGAGACCAAGGCAAATCAAATCCCGCAGTCTCCGCAGATTGCCGTGTCCCACGTCAGTGCGTGAATTATGTCACGAGCGATCGACGAGGCGAACGTGCGAGAATCGTGAGGACCTGGCGCTGACGGAGCGAATGATCGGGCCCGCGGTTCACGACGTCGGATGACTTGGTCGAGTACCATGTCGCGCGAACACTGAAATGACGGGCAACGCAAAGCACAACACCGTTGGCGTCGGGCTCGCCGTGAGAGGCGGTATCGGCGGCCTGCTCATGGGCCTCGCCAACCTCGTCCCCGGTCTCTCCGGCGGAACGATGCTGCTCGCCGTTGGCGTCTATCCGCAATTCATTCGGGGTGTCGCGGAAATCTCAACGTTCCGGTTTCGCCTAAAGACATTTGTGCTGCTGGCCTGCATCATTGGGATGATGGTCCTGGCGATTGTCGCCTTCGCCGGCGTCGTTAAGAACTTGGTCATCGACCATCGCTGGATCATGTACAGCCTGTTCATCGGCCTGACGCTCGGCGGTGCGCCGGTCGTTTGGCGCATGCTTCGCCCGATGAAGCTAACGGCGGTGCTGGCATCGATCGTCGGGATCCTCGCAATGGTCGCCCTGGTGTTGACACAATCCAGCGGTGTTGGGACCGAATCGACCGCCGACACCCAGCGCTTCGCCATGCTCGTACTAGCCGGGGTGGCCGCCGGAGGCGCGATGATCCTGCCCGGCATATCCGGGGCCTATCTTTTCCTCATCCTCGGCCAATATGTACTGATCCTGACTGCGATCCAAACCGCTCAACAGGCCGTGACTGACCGAAATTGGGCACAGTTGGGCGAGGCGATGTGGGTGATCGTCCCGGTCGGCGTCGGCGTCGTCATCGGGGTCGTGGGGGTCAGTAATCTCATCAAGTTCCTGCTCGATCGCTTTCCCAAAGCAACGCTGGGGTTCCTCCTCGGCCTGTTGCTGGGGGCTGTGGTCGGACTCTGGCCCTTTCAGCGGCCGGCGCCCCCTCACATCGGAGACACGCTTCAAGGTCGGCTCGTCACCGAACAGAATATGTCGTCCTTTGACTCGGAGGATTGGTCGACCGAGCTCTTCTCGCCCGACTACCAACAGGTGCTCGGATCACTGGGCCTGATCGTCGCCGGCTTGGTCATCTCCACTGCGGTCGCCCACATTGGAAGAAACGCCCACCAAAACGGGTCCGACTGACCGCCGTATCGCCGATATCACTTGTCGATCGAAATCGCTCGACGCATCGCATGGAGGCGCTGCGTGCCCCAGACCGCCATCATCATCGGCCAGCGTGAGAACTGCCGCCGTCTTGAACGACAACTGGACTTGCTGCGCGATCGGCCCGTAACGCTGGGCTGGGTCTTGACCGACGACGATGCCCAGGCCGATCGGCTCGACGATGACGCGCCGACGCTCGGCGCCGTCGATCAACTCGAGGCAATCGTGGCTCAACGACGGCCGGGTCTTGCCCTCGTCTCGTTGCCTGCCGTCATGAACGAGCTTATCACCACGATCCGTACGCGGCTGCGCCGGCTGGGCGTTCCCGATCGGTTCATGCCCACGCTCCAAGATCAGCTTGCCGGCGTCGGTCCGCGCACAGTTCCTCAGCTCGACTTGTCGGCGCTGATTGATCGTTCTCCGCGGAAGTGTGATCAACAAGCCGTCGGCGCGCTCATCAAGGACAAGTGCGTCCTCATCACCGGGGCGGGCGGCTCGATCGGTAGCGAACTGGCGCGCATTGCCGCGACCTTCGATCCGGCCCAGCTCATTCTGATTGATCGATCGGAGAACGCCCTCTTTGAGATCGATCGCCAGATCGCGCGCTTCGCGCCCGAACTCGCTCGCCGTGCGCTCCTTCACGATATCGTCGAGCCTGAGGCGACGCGTGCGCACTTCGAACTGATCCAGCCGGACCTTGTCTTCCATGCGGCGGCTCACAAGCATGTTCCGCTGATGGAGGACCATCCTGCCGCGGCGGTGGACAACAATCTCTTCGGGACGAAATCCGTCGCCGATGCGGCCGATGCGGTTGGCGTCGAGCGGTTTGTGATGATCAGCACCGACAAGGCCGTCAGGCCGCGCTCGATCATGGGCATGACCAAACGACTAGCGGAACTCTATGTTCAATATGTCGGCAAGCAGTCACAAACACGATTCGCAATGGTGCGGTTCGGCAACGTACTTGGTTCAGCGGGAAGCGTGCTGGATACCTGGGCTAAGCAATTGGCGGAAGGCGGACCCATCACCGTGACCGACCCGGGTATGACACGCTACTTCATGATGATCCCCGAGGCGGCGGCGCTGGTCATGCAAAGTGCGGCGTTTCTCGATGCATCGTCTTCGGCGGGAGACGTGTTCATCCTCGATATGGGTCAGCCGGTGCGCATTGTGGATCTAGCGCGGCGGTTCATCGAAGCGTATGGTTTGTGCCCCAAGTTGCCGGACGATGCGGCGACATCAGAGGCGACCGGCCAGATGCGCATCGTCTTCACCGGCGCGCGACCGGGCGAGAAGCGGCATGAGCAATTGGCTCGCGATCCTCATGCGCTCGTGCCGACCGCCCATCCGGACATCCTGGTCACGAGATTGCCGGAGGTCGATGACGAACTGATCGAACACATGCTGGCCGAACTGTCACCGCAACGTCGGAGCCGGGACCGCGTTCGTGTCGCGGCGGCCATCCGCGGGCTGATTTCGGCAGAACTGGAGCCGGCGGCAGCGTAGAAGTTGTTGAAATGAAAGGCTTTACGAGTAATTCCCAATGAGGCTCATACCCCCCGGCTTGCATCTGAGGCCCGCGGTGCCGATCATATCGCCTCATCTCGGCGGCCCCGCGACGGGTGGATGCGGCCAACGAGGGACCAAGCTTCGGGATCGCCTATGAGCACCCTAAACAATCTCCAACGTGGGACTGAACCGATCGGCGTGCGCGACCAGGCCGACGCCCTGCTCGACCGGTTGCTGGCTGAGCGCACCCGCACCGAACGCCGTCTGGCCGAGGCCGGTCGAACCGATCCGTTGAAACTTGTTACCGGCCGAAGCGCCATCGACAACGCTATCGCCGCCACTCGCGAAATGATTCGCGACGTTGACGAGCTGCTCGGGGATGGCGTTGGACATCGCAATGGGACGACGGCGCCGTTGATCGAGTCCATTCGCGCAGGCACGCAATCGGTGCGATGACCAAATCGGCAGCCAGAGGTCGATCGAAGAAGAGTTCAGCCAGTCGATCTGCGCGGCGCACCGTGCCCGACGGCGGCGTCTATATCGCGTTCGTGCTCGGCGGCGCGTTTGCCATGCTGTTGTGGTGGATCGCGGATCCGGATACATGGAGGTCGGGCCTCATCGGTTACATCATTGCCCTGGCGTTCCTGGTAAACCTCAACGGTTGGCGGGCGTACAGAGGGCGCCATCTCTCCGGGTGGCAACTGGCGCTGGCCCGTCTCCCGCTGCGATGTGTCGGGTATGGCGCGAAAGGCGGTCGGCCGATCGAAACCGCTCATGGCGCGCCCAACGCCCGCATGATCCTCTTCGTCAGCTTCGCCGTCAGCGCGGCGATCATTCTCTTGCTGAGCAAGTGGCTGATCTTCTAGAGCGTTTTACACATTCGTTTCAAAAGCATGCCGCGTCCAATCGACGCGGCATTTTTGTGCGCGACCTGGTACACTGTGTCGCATGAGTCAGATCGCCCTTCGTATCAAACGTCTCTCGCCGCATGCGGTTGTGCCGGAGTATCAATCCGAACATGCGGCCGGAATGGACTTGCACGCGGCGCTGGAGAATCCGGTGACGATCGAGCCCGGCGATATTAGCCGTGTGCCGTGTGGGTTTGCGATGGCCTTGCCCCCGGGCTTCGAAGCTCAGATACGCCCGCGCAGTGGACTGGCGACGAAGTTCGGGATCTCCGTCGCCAATTCGCCCGGCACCATCGACGCTGACTATCGCGGCCAGGTCATCGTGGCCCTGATCAATCTTGGCAAGCAACCGTTCGTCGTCGAGCCGAAGATGCGCATCGCTCAGATGGTGGTCGCGCCGGTCGAGCGCTGCGCCATTACCCAAGTCGAGCAGTTGGACGAAACCGTCCGCGGGACCGGCGGCTTCGGCAGCACCGGCGCTTGATCTGCCCGTACCTCAACCAGCCCCCAACTCCATGCCGCTTGCGGCTTCGCGCACCGCAACGATCGGGCTTGGTCTCACTGTTTCTTCCTGCAGCAGTAGTTCCCAATACCCCACATCGTGCCACCGATCAAACTTCCACCCGACTCTTTCAAAGAGCGCGGCGCGTTTGAAGCCGAACGATTCGTGCAAGCGCACGCTCGCCTCGTTAGGTTGGGTGATGCCGGCCAACAGCGTGTGATAGCCCTGAGCCTTGAGGGTCGGCATCAGCCGACCGTACAGCGCCTTGCCAACGCCGTGGCTTTGGTGATCCGGATGCACATATACCGTCACTTCAGCGCTGTAGGTATAGGCGCATCGCCCTTTCCACGGAGTGGCTTTGGCGAAACCAACAATGGCGTTGTCGTGATCCACTGCCACGACATACGGGTACAGCTCGTGCGTCTCGCGCCATTCTTCCTGCCATGATTCCAACGTCTCCGGCTCAAGGGCAAAGTTAGCCGCCGTATTGATCGCCGCCCAATTGCTGATCGCAAGGATGGCGGACAGATCATCGAACTTTGCCAGTCGGATGCGCATGAGCATGGCCGCTATCAGTCACGCATAGTCTAGGTGCGGTGCCACGGCTCGACTTGCCCCGGGGGTGTGGTGCCACGGCTCGGCTCGCCCCGGGCGAGAGAGCCGTGTGAACGTCGTCGAAGTAAACAGATTGACTGACGACTCCACGGGGAGGGTTGCTCCGGATGCATCGCAGTTCGTACAAGACGCGCCGGCGGTTCGAAATCGCGAACCAGCCAAGATTCCTTACGTTCTCTTGCTATAAACGACTACCGCTGTTTGGGAACGACGCGATCAAGGACGCCTTTGCCACGCGACTGGAAGTGAGTCGAGGGCGACTCGGGTTCCGGCTGTGTGCATGGGTCGTGATGCCCGAGCATGTTCATCTGATCATCGTGCCGAATCTCACTGAGGTTAGTACGCCGCAGATTCTCTCGGCTATCAAGCGTCCGTTTGCCGAACTTGTTCTGCGCCGATGGAAACAGCTTAGGGCGCCGATTCTGAAGAACGTTCGCGTTGCTACGGATCGATACCGTTTCTGGCAGGCCGGAGGAGGATATGACCGCAACATTCGAGATGAGGGCGAGATGCTGCGGAAGCTTGAGTACATCCACGCTAACCCGGTCAACCGAGGACTTGTTGATCAGCCCGTGGATTGGCAGTGGTCCTCAGCACGGTGGTACGCAGGGCTTTGTGACGGACCTGTTGAAGTTGATCGGTGGTAAGACACGGCTCTCCGCTGCGCGGTCGAGCCGTGGCACCGACGCCAATGCGGCGGCCGTGTGCGATTGCCTACACCATCGTCAACGATTCCAACCCCGTCAACCCGAGCGGTTCCTTCGTATAAAACGGCTCGGCGGACGTGACGCCGATGCGGCTGCCGAGATATTCGTTGGCTGATTTGATCCACTCGACCACACGCCGGTTCCTCTGGGGAATCACGAACTGTGTCTCGTACGCCACGATCGAGTCGCGCTTGCGGTCCTCGTATCCGGTGATGTCGAACAGGAAACTGGGATCAGCCACCCAGCGCAAATGCGTGCAGTAGTAGTAGAACAACCACTTGGGATAGATCGGTTCGCCCGGCAGATCAATCTTCGTCAGCTTGGCATCGAATCGCGCATCTTCGACGATGCGCGTCGTGGCCACATGGTCGGGGTGGGCATCTTGAAAGTAAGGGGCGAACACGATCTGAGCTTGATGTTCACGAATAACGCCGGCAACCAAATGTCGCGATTCGATATTGTGCTCGAGCACGCGGTTGGGCAGGTCCAGGAGACGGCGCTTCACGCCAAGAATCTCAGCGGCCTTGGCGGCTTCAACGGCCCGCGTCTGCGGATCGCCGTGCGGCGTGGGCTCGCCATTGGTCATATCCAGCAGCAACACATCGTGCCCCTGCTCGGTGAGTTTGGCGATCGTGCCGCCCATGCCCAGCTCCTGATCGTCAGGATGTGGGCCGACTACAAGGATGTTCGTCATAGCGTCGGATCATAAAGGGTGAGACACCGCCGGGGCTACTTTGGCGCGGAGGCGGCGTTGGCTGTGCGTTGGGCCCCGGTCAATTTCCGTTGAAGCCGATCACGCCAGGCCCGGCCGATCGGGGCTCGCCGAGGTCCGCCAACAGCTCCTCAGCCAGCGTATTGACGTAGTTGGCGAGGGCGTCGGCCAGATCGACCTGCCCGGTGGAGCTGGCATGCTGCTGCTCGAGCGCGTATCGGCAGAGATTGGCGAGCTCGGTGCGCCGCGAAAACATCCAGGCGTCGTCCGTAGGCGGATGCACCGATTGCCCGAGCACCGCCTGCGCGCCATCGGGCAGACGCTCCAGCGGCTCAGCGAGGATCTGCCCCAACCGGCCGGCAAGTTTGCCCAGCGGCGCCTCGCGGTCGATACGCTCCAGTTGCAATCGCAGCGACTGGTCGTCTTCGTCGATGGCGGCGGTGGTCGCGAGCTTGAGGCGGGCCGGCAGATCGGCGACCGTCCGCGCGATCGAGTCCGCCCCCAATTCCCAGGCTGACCAGCGATCCAACGCCGGCGCTTCGCCCGTCAGACGAAGCAACTCAACGACATCCGCCAGCGTCTGCGTCAATCGGTGCAGCAACAGCATCCGGTTCGCGGCTTTACTATCAACGTCGCCGTCGGCGAGAGCTTGGGCCCATTGTCTCCGGCGTTCGTCGATGACTTGAACAAGTTGGTCGTGTCGCGCGCCGGTGGCCGCAATCACTTCACGATCCGCCCGGCGCAGACGGCGCTCAAACGGCAACGGATAGAACAGGTGCAGTTGTTGTTCCAGTCGGTCCAGCGCAAGCACGGCATCGGGGCGACGCGTCGGATCCAGCAGCCATCGACTCAACTTCTCGATCTGTCCCTTGAGAAGTCCCGCTGACCGCGGGGCGAGCAGGCTCAGGGTGTCGATCCAGTTCGGAAGTTCTTCGATCCGCTGAAGATCTTGCAAGTATTGCTTCTGATCGGCGAGCAGGGTCGTGAAGGCCGGGTCGGTCAGCGCCTCCGGGTTGTCGGCGAAGGTCTGGAGCTGTTCGAGGAGCGCCCGTTCCGCGGCGCGATAGCGATCATCGAGTTTACGCCGAACGATCCGCAGCGCTCTGGGAATCTGGGGCGTATCCAATTCCCGATAGTCGATCATGCGGCTCAGCACAGCGCGGATCGTTCCGGGATACGCCGGGGCCGCATCGTCCGGCTCCTCGATGGGTTGGACGAGCACCGCCAGAATCGCGCTAATTGGTCGCACGTCGACACGGCGCGGTGCGAGCGACGAGGCGCGATCGATGATGGTGGACAAAGTCACCAGGCGCTCCAGCTGTGCCTGGCCGCGCTCGCGCGTCTGTTTGTCCTTGAACAAGGCCACTGCGTCGTAGAGCTGATCTTGGAGTACGTCCTTGAACGCCTGATCCAACCAGTCGGCGTGGGCGACCGCTTCAGCGAAGTCGAGCGTCCGTGACAGCAGCGATCGGTACGCCGTAACGCTTGGACGTAGCTCGGCGAAGGCTTCGCCGCGCTGCAGCATGGTGACGATCGCCGCTATTTCGTCACGGGTATCTTCGGGGATTGGCACTGTGGCCAGACGGGCGGCGATCTGCCCTAGCGTTTGGATCTTCTGCGGGCTCGACGTCTGTCGCTGACCCAACCCAGCCGCGATCATAGCCGGCGTGGGCGTGGTGGCGGCAGCCGGGATCCAGTGGTTCACGATCGGGCCCAACGTTGCCAGCCGTACCGCCGGAATCAATCCCGATATCAACGAGGCGATGATCCTGTCCAGCGCTTCCGGATCACGCACGGGCAAGTCAGCGGGTAGCACCAACGCGCGTTCGTTGAAGCGGCGCAACGCTGCCGTTGCGTTGTCGAATCGATTCTCAAGGTCATGATCCGGCCTCCCTGATCTCGATTTCAGGGCGTGCCCGAGGGGAACGAGTCCGTTCAGCGCATCATCAAGTTCCTCCCGGCCGCGGAACAGGCGGTAGCCGATCACGACGGCGAGGCTGCCGTCTGCCCCAGCGTGGTCGCCCTGTTCCAACAACTCGATGGCCAGGCGGCGCACGTTCATCGATGCTCTGAAGATGTCCTGCCGCAGCGAATCGGCGCCGGATTCACGGTCGGCGAGATCGAGCAGTTCCTCGCGGACGATGCTGACGCAATGCCCGGCATAGGAGTTCAGGCCGAGCGGCGGGGGAGGGCCGGCCGGGTCGAGCGATCGCGGTACTGACGGCGCGACCCTAGCGCTCGCGGTCCCGACGATGGCGAGCGCGATCATCGCCGTGTTCAGCCAGCACCTGGGCATAGATCGTCTCCAGCTCCTTCACCATCCGCGCTGCGGCGAAGCGGTCTTTACAGCGCTCGCGTCCGCGCTGTCCCATCTCCTGTCGCTCCGTTGGATGATCCATCATCCACTGAACCGCATCGCGTAACGCCGTCAGGTCGCCCGGCGGCACGAGCCGACCGACTTCGCCGTCGATGCACACCTCGTTGGCGCCATCTACATCATAGACGATGGTCGGCACGCCGCTGAGCAGCGCTTGCGGAACGGCTCGCGGCAGCCCCTCACGGTAACTTGGATGAACGAGCACGTTCATCGCTCCGAGGCACGCTGGGATGCGCTGCGGTTCAACCAGGCCCGTGAGGACGACTTGCGACTCAAGCCCCAGACGTTGAATTCGTTTCATCAGCCGATCGCGCCACCAGCCGTCGCCGACCCACAAAAGCTTGATATTGGGATGTGTGTGCATCATCGGCGAAAGGGCGTCCAACAGATCGTCGTGCCCTTTCAGCTCGGCCAGACGCGCGATCGTTCCCAAGACGAAGTCGTCCTCAGCCAAGCCAAGTTCAGTGCGCATCGCCTGCGGTGAGTGCTTCGGTTGAACAAACGGTTCGGTCTCGATCCCGGAATACACCGTGACGTATTGGTCACGCCGCCCGATCCTTGCCGCCAGGGCCTGGTCGCGCATCGCATCAGCGACACAAATGATGCGGTGGCAACGCCGGGCGGCGAAGCGCTCCGAGGCGATGTAAATCGCGTTGCGCCACTTTGTCTGGTAGGGATGGAACGCCAAACCGTGGATGGTGTGGACAACACACGGCACGCGCGCCTTCCATGCAGCGAGCCGCCCCAAGATACCGGCTTTTGATGAATGGGTATGGACAACGTCCGGTTGCCATTGTGCAATGATCCGCTTGAGATCAAAGTAACAACGCACATCTCGCACGGGTGACAGATCTCGAACGAGGTTGGGCGTCTCGATCGTGTCGATCCCGCCGTGTTGTTTGACGCGCTCAAGCAGTGACCCTTCCGGTCCGTAGATCGGGCCGTAGACCAGACTCACCGTGTGTCCCGCGTCAGCTTGGCCTTCGCAAGACAGCACCGTGTTCTCTTGCGACCCGCCGAGGATCAAGCGCGTCGAGATGTGCATGATGCGGAGGGGAGAGGCCATAGGCCTTGAGCCATGCGCCATGCGGGATGCGCCATGAGGGGTTGGAAATGCACGCGTCATTGTTCGAGAGATCGTATGAGTCCGTGCAGTAGACGCCGAACGTCGTCTACCATATTCATGATGGCATCCCAATCCCCGGCCAACGTGAGACGTTTGCAGATATCCGCTTGCGTGGAGAGCTCATACAGCGATCCTCTCGCCGTTCGCAGAAACCGAATGTAGTCTTGTCGGGCTCCTCGCCCCCAACCCTCGGCGATGTTCGACGGAACGCTCACGGCACACCTTCGCATCTGCGATATGAGGCCAAACCGCTCATTTGGAGACAGGTTGGCTGTTTCTTGATACACGCGCACCACAAGATCCATGCCTTTCTGCCACGTGATGAGATCCCGATACGACTTTATTTGTTCGACCAACGGAGCTTCCTTTTCAGTTTCCAAGGAACTCATCGCGCATGGCGCATGGCTCGTCCCTCATGGCGCATCCCTCATGGCGCATCCCTCATGGCTCATCCCTCTCAGTACTTCACCCATATCAGGAACAGTCCCTCCGGCGGGAGCGTCGTTCCGGCGGCGGTGCGGTCAACGGCGGCAAGAATCTTCGGAACGTCGTCCGGCTCAAGTTTGCCTCGTCCGACCTCGACCAATGTTCCCGCGATGATGCGCACCATGTTGTAGAGGAATCCATCGCCGCTGACGTCAATTTGGCATCGGCGTTTTGCCAGAGCCGTCACCGTGCAATCGTGGATCGTCCGCACGGTGCTTTCGCGGCCGTGGTTGAGCCGAGTGAAACTCGCAAAGTCGTGCTCGCCGATCAGGTGACGGGCAGCGTCGTTCATCCTGGCGGGATCAAGTTCGTATCCGCTGAAGTACACGAATCTGCGATCGAACAGTGGAGGCAGATGACGGCCCCGATTCCCGTAGGCGATGCGATAGCGGTATCCCTTGGCGACGGCATCGCTGATCGGCGAGAAATCGTCATCGACGATCGACGCCCGGCGGACCTGCACATCGTCCGGCAGACGGGAGTTCACCGCCGCCGCCAGGCGCTTCGGCTCGATGGTCGAGTCACACGAGAAGGCAGCGACCTGCCCCCGTGCATGGACTCCGGCATCGGTCCGGGAGGCGCCCGTTAGCGTAATCGGCTCACGAACCACTTCACAAACCGCTGTCTCAAGCACGCCCTGCACGGTGCGCAACGGCTCCTCACCCGGCTGGTGCTGCTGTTGCCAGCCGTGAAAATCAGTCCCCTCGTACGCCACGGTGAGTTTGTAGCGAGGCATAGAGGGGATAGTACGATCAGGACAGCCGGCGTGGTTCGCTCAGCGTGAGCTTTCCTGCATCACGCTCAACAGAACTGGCCGATATCATGGCGGTGCAAAGGAACGGCCGGAACTGATCGCAAATCCGATCTCCGCGATATCGAAGACCTACGAGAGCTCATCGAGCGTGAACGATCATCAAGCTGAAAGTTGGACCGGCGTTGACGCGGAGTTCGATGGCCATCTGGCCAAGCCGATCTTGCAGATGTCGGTCGCCGAACGCTTGGAGTGGGCGTGGCAGATGATGGTGCTGCACGATATGGCGAACAAGCGCCGCGCCGCACGCGCCAAACCACCGACGGACCCCGAAGCGCGTCGATGATCCGCACCTGTTCAGGCAGGTACTAGAGCAGGTTCACTGAAGATGTAGCAGCTGCGAGCGCTTGTCATCTAACGCCACGATGAATTTGCCGGTCCCAACGGGTCGATCGGCGCGACTCCGGTGGCACGGGCATCTTGCCCGTGCGACTTGTCCTGGCGTGGTATCTGCACGGGCAGGATGCCCGTGCCACCGGACCGTCGCTCCGGCGAGGTTCCGATTGACTCGGGATGCCACCGGTCTTGAGGCAACGACTTAGTAACTATCTCAAAACCGGTGGCACGGGCATCTCGCCCGTGCAAACGTCTCGCCGTGCACGCGTAGCGTCATCATGAAGCGTACGGGCAGGATGCCCGTACCACCGCAACTAGGGTTCTGAGATAGTTTCTTAGTCCCTCTTCTACCATGCCCTGACGCCACAAGAGCATTGAAACTGCCCTAGTTCCCGAACAGATCACCCTGCGCCATCACTCCCTTTTTTTGGAAGTACCCCATCGCCTCTTCGACGCTTGAGAAGATCTTCGTCGCGGTCTCGGTGATGAACGGTGACGGCGTCTTGGCAGGCGTCCACACGATGTAGACTTCCTTGGTGTGCTCGAATGCGTGCTGAAGTTCGCGCTCTACGCCGCTGGAGAGGGCCGGCATGCCCCCGGGGAGTTCCGGGATGTAGGAACAGATCATGTCCGACTGATCGATGAGCTTGAAGTCGCGCATGTAGATTTGCCCGTCGATATCACCGGCGATATCCAGCACTTCGCGCACGGACACGCGAATACACGGTCCGTCATCGGTTCGCGCGCCGAAGGTGTGCGGCTCGACCTCCACCCAGTCTTGGCCCTGCTGCGAGGCAGCGATCGCCCGCTCCAGTAGTAGTTTCTCGTCCACGTCGCCGGGATCAAAGGTGATGAAATGCTCGGCCAAACCGGCTCGGAACTGGTCGATCTTGGCCAGGATTTCGGGCATATCCATCACGTGGCTCATGGGAAAACTTGGATATACCTTCGGAATATCCGGGCGCGTGATGAGCCGAAGGCACGTCTCGATCGTTTCGCGCTGCCGGCCGCGGCTGAGAATGTAGAACCCGTGCGGGCGTCCGACGGCTTGGGCGAGCAGTTCAGTGGCCAGAATTTCCTCTTCGCGCCACACCATGCAATCCTTGAGCGTGGCGTCGATGTCGTGCTCGGCGTGCAGTCGATGATGGACCGTTTCCACATTGTCGACGAGGCAGATAAACATGTCCGGCTCGAACAGCTGGATCTGATCGAAGTCGAATGCGGAGAATAGTCCGTGCCGCCAACGAAACGTCGCGTGCGTGTTGATGATTACGTTGGGATGTTCACTGGCCGGGGCGGTCTGGGCGATGATGTCCTTGAAGACGGCGCGGCGAAGGGCGTTGAGCCGGCTTAAGGGAAGATCGAGGATTCGGCCTGCGCGGATGTCCGGGGCCTCAGCGTACATCAGGTTGCCGATGTGAAACGTCTCGATATGACCGCCGCGACGGCCCGCAAGGTCGGCCACCGCATCGAGGTACGGCTTCTTGTGCATACCGATCTGGCCGGTGACGATTGTTCGCATGACGGTGATCTCGGCCGGGGCACGGCTGGTGACCGGCGGCAGAGTATATGGTTCGCGACGGATCGTCCGAAGCGCCAGTCAGCTCAAGTCAGGCTTTTTTGGCGGCTTGCCGCCCGAGGCGACGTGGACGAAATCGTCGCAGCCAGGCGGCCTTGGCCCGCGGTGCGTGTTTCCGATGCGTGCGGTGGCGACGCCACCAGGCCAGACCCAGCATCAACGCTAGGATCACCAGGACCGCACCAATCAGTGACAAGACCAAATCGGCCGTTTTCAGCGTTCCCAACCCCTGAGCGATCGTATAGCCGAGCCCCAGTTGCAGCGGTACTGTCGCCAGGCAGCTTGCGCTTTCCGCCAGCGCGAACTTCCAGAATGGCAGATGCAAGACGCCGGAAGCTGCAATCGCCGGCGTGCGGCTTCCGGGAATGAAGCGGGCCATCACCACGACCCAGACCCCGCGCCGTTCGATCTCGTGCTTCACCTCCAACAGCCGCCGGGGATGGACGATCCGCTTGAACCATCGCTTGTGCAGCAGCGGCGTGCCGAACTTTCGGCAAAGCCAGTACCACATGAAATCACTGAGCAGGACCCCGGCATAGGCGGCGACGGCGGTCTGAACGAGTCCGATTTTCCCGTGACCGACCAGGATCCCAGCCGGGACGATGATGAGGTCCTCGCCTAGGGGGACACCGATCCCGGTCAGGAGCAGCGCCACGAACACCGCCCACGGACCGTAGTTGCTCAGAAGATTGGAGTAGACTTCTTCCATCGGCGGGCCCGCACGAACCCAGGCACTGTCAGTGTATTCTGAAACGGCCAGCCGTGACGATCCAACTCGGGCAAGCCCGGTGAACAACCAAGATGAGACTCAGCTAGGGATAGAGCGGCTGGGCCGAGTCGTGTGCGCCCCGGACAGCTTCAAGGAGACGCTTTCGGCCCGGGCGGCGGCTTCGGCGATGGCCGCGGGTGTGGCCCGTGTCGATGAGGCGATCGTCTGCGATCAATGTCCCGTGGCGGATGGCGGGGAGGGGAGCCTTGATGCCCTGGTCACCGCGACCAAGGGGACGATCCACCGTGCGATCGTCACCGGGCCACTCGGTCAGCCGATCGAGGCTCGCTACGGAATTGCCGGCGATCGAAGGACGGGCCTGGTCGAACTGGCCGAAGCCTCCGGGCTGGCGCTTATAGCGCCTGATCGTCGAGACCCGACGCGCACCACGACGTTCGGCACCGGCGAGCTGATCGCCGCGGCTAGGGATCGAGGGTGTGAGACGATTGTCCTGTGTATCGGAGGCAGCGGCACTGTCGACGGCGGCGTTGGCATCGCCCAAGCGCTCGGCGCGAAGTTCTTCGACCCCAGCGGGCGCCGCCTCGACGCGCCCCTGTCCGGCGCACGCCTTCTTGAGATCGCATCCTACGAACCGCCGGCTTCAGTACCGAAGATCAACGTCGCCTGCGATGTAACGAATCCGCTGTGTGGTCCGCAAGGCGCGGCTGTCGTCTATGGTCCGCAAAAAGGCGCGACGGCCCAACAGGTCCGACAGCTCGACGTCGCGCTGCGTCATTTAGCTTCCCTGACGACGGTCGATCCGAACCTGCCGGGGGCAGGCGCCGCCGGGGGAGCCGGGTTCGCCCTGGCCGCGTTTTGTGGTGCGACACTTCAGCCGGGCATCGAGTTGATCCTCGAGGCGGTCCAGTTCAGGCGACGATGTCAAGACGCCGATCTCGTTCTCACTGGGGAGGGGTGTCTGGACGCCCAGTCGTTGCACGGCAAGGCAACCATTGGCGTGGCCCGGGCCGCCCACTCGTTGGGCGTACCGACCATCGCAATCGTCGGCCGGACCGGTCCCGGGGCTGATGCGTGTGTCAGGCCGGACAAGGGTGGGCTGCTCGCGGACGTGATAAATCTGAGCGATCGCTACGGGCTACAGCGTTCGATGACCCAGACGGCGACGCTGCTGACGGAGGCCACCGCCCAGGTTATTCGCAGCCGGCTGCGCTGAGTAGGCGCCGCGTTGAGTGGGTTGTAGCGTCCTCTCGAGCGGTTTCCGTCCTATCGCACACTTCCACGGATGCCACCGACAGCGATGCCGGTCCCAATGATCTCAACAAAAGGCGACGATCGTTCACCCAGGGTATCTAGGCCAACGCGGACATGTCTGCATACACCTCCTAAGTCGCCGCGGGGATTTAGGGATTTGCCGGGAATGGGGGTTGCTTCCTCCGATCTGAGGCGGGAGAATGAGTCTTGTTCCCTCTCGCACCTAGAAGGAGGATGGCTATGTCTCGATGGCAGATTCACGCTCCCAACAGAGGCTGCGGGCCGCTCGCCGTTCTTATGACTCTGACTGTCCTGGCAGTAGGTATGCGCTCTGCCGTTGCCGCCGAGCGCTTCTGGATCAACCCCCAGGGCGGCATGTACCACGACCCTGCAAATTGGGATGGTGGCGGGATTCCCAATTCGAGCAGTACAGCCGTATTCAATCTCTTCAGTCTTTACGCCGTCGGTTTTGGTCAGGACGCGGCCCTCTTTGCCCTTCGCGTTGTCAACGACAAGGTCATATTCGATATGGACGGCTGGACACTGGGGGCGATCGGCGGATCACCGCCGCAGATAACTGTCGGCAGCGAGCCCGACAGCGGTTTCTCCGGGCGTCTATCCGTACTTCAAGGCGTGCTCATATCTGTCGAGGCGTCGATCGCGCCGCAACCCGGCTCAATCGGTGCGGTGGAGATCGCAGGTCAAGGTGCCGAATGGCTCTTACCCGGTGCGTTTGGCCGACTCTTCGTCGGGGATTTCGGTGATGGAACACTCGAGATTCTGGGAGACGCTTCAGTATCGGTAGGCCAGCTCGCACGAATAGGCGTTGAAGCCGGAGCACGTGGTTTGTTAATCGTTGACGGCCAGGGATCGACGTTCACAATCAATCAGGGTGGGAACATCTTCATGATCGGACACAAGGGTCATGGGGAGTTGTTCATCTTCCACGGCGGAAAGGTATTCACTGGGAATCAGATCGTAAACATTGCTCGCTCCATTGGTTCATCCGGCTCCGTCGTTGTTCGAGGCGCGGGTTCCTTGTGGGAAACCGAAAGCCTGGCCGTTGGAGTAAGGGGCCCTGGGAGCCTTCTGGTAGAGGACGGTGGGCAAGTTGTGTCCACAGATGATGTGATAACACTTGCAGTACACCCCGAGGGGGCCGGCGAGATGAGCGTGCGCGGACTCGGATCGAGTGTCTCGGTCAACGAACAGCTCCGATTGCTCGGAAACGGCGGGATCTACATCGACGGCGGTGGACAAGTCATCGTTGGCGGATCTACCCTTGTGGTGCCGCGAGAAGGAGCTACTGGCGTACTCAACGTTGTGGGTCCGAAGTCGATGCTTCAATCCGGTGGGGCGGTTACGGTCGGGGGCAAAGGTGAGTCCTCGTTGCTCGTGGCCGACGGCGCAACACTCGAGGTCAATAGTGCGCAGGTTAGCGGTCGTGCGGACGCCATAATCACGGGCGACAAGTCATCATTGCTGTCAGGCGACATCGGCGTTGGGGGAGCATCCGACGAAGCCTCACTGCTTATCGAGCAAGGTGCAACCGTAGAATGTCGTGACCTCGACATCGGCGGAAGCGGCCCGAACAATCTGGGGCTCGTGCAGATACGCGACCCCGACTCAGGTTTACACATCAACCGCACTCTCCGCATTGGCGTGCTTGGACAACCCGAGGCGCCAGGAACCGGTGTCCTTACGATCGAATCGGGCATTACTGTGAACTGCCTTAAATACGCCTTCGTAGGCGCGCAAGCCAACGGCCCAGGCCAACTCAACCTACTTGGAGCCGGCACTAGACTGATTGTCGTCTTGGATTTTGCCGCTGGTGGACAAGCGCCAGCAGAAATCAATCTCCTTGACGGAGGGGGCCTCAGTGTTCTTGGGAACTACGCTCAAAGCTCATCGACCACGCTTGCAATTGAACTGGTTTCTTCGGCGGTTACGCAAGGACTCGAGCATATCGATATTAACGGGCTTGCACAGTTAGCCGGTACACTGAATGTCACACTGCAAGGCGAATTCGACCCGCCGGTTGATACGGCCTTCGATATTATTACAGCCGCCTCGATCAAGGGTGTCTTCGACGACGTAATGTTACCGACCACCCCGAGCGGTCTAGGCTTCGAGCTGGTTTATCTTCCTGATCGAGTTCGGCTTGTCGTCGTAGGATTGAGCTTGCCAGGCGACCTTGATGGCGACGGGACAGTCGGCGTGAAGGACCTGCTCATCCTTCTCGGCAATTGGGGTCCGTGCGCTGATTGCACTGATTGCGTCGCTGACCTGGATGGCGACTGCATTGTAGGGGTCAAGGACCTGCTCATCCTCCTAGGCAACTGGGGGTGACGAACCAAGGACTGGGTACTCGACAGTCGGCGCTGCGCAATGAATCCGTGATCTGAACGAGCCGCCGTATCCCTGCGAGCGGTTCCACGCAAGCCGCAAACGTGTTGCGGATCGCGCAGGAGTTGGGGGAGACGCGGCGGCTCGCTAGAGCGCGATCGTTTGACCCGGCTCGATCGTATCGGGCAGGTCGAGCTTGGCCAGGTCGTTCGGCTCCAGGGCGGTCAGCGGACTGATCTCGATTCGCGCGCTCACATGACCATCAGCATCGCGCGGCACCGTAACGCCGTGCGCCTCCAGCCACCGGCCCGCTCGGTCGGATTGAAGCTGGTGCGATGTGGCGGGCGAGTCGTTCCCCTGGGCATTCTTGATCGGGGCAAACTCCTCGATCCGGCTCGTCTCGTACACGATTGAAGATTCAGCCAACGGCAACGCATCAAAGACGAGCGTTTCCATTTTCACCGCATTCGGTTGCGTGGGCTGTATCAGTTCCGCTGATTTCGTATCAACGTACGGCACGATTTTCTCCGCCCGGTGGTAGGGCAGCGCGAATCCGTCGTCGCCGGACGCCAGCTTCTTGACGAACTTCACGCCGAGCATGTGGACGGCGATCGAGCCGGCGCAGAATCGAAGCCGACCATCGTCGTCGCGCTGCTGGGCGAGTTCGTCGGGCGGGTCGGAATATTCGATCACGATCGTCTTGCCGTCGGCCCGGCAAAAGATGCCGACCTTTTCGTCCGGCGACGTCTTCCGCACCATCTTGCTGGACATCTCGCCGGAGGAATCGGGGGCGGCTGCGTGCAATCCGATGAACAGCGGATCGATCACCTTCACCAGCGGATTGTCCACCTGGAAGTAGCTGATGTGCTCGACGCCGCGGGCGAGCATCGCGTCGATCGCTCCGCTGGCGACGAGCGCCTTGATCGATCCGCCGTGCCCGTCGGGGTTGACCGCGACCCGGCCCTTGTCCGTGAGCAGGAGCTTCCCGGTCTCGGCTTCGATCGAGGGGATCGTGGCCTGGGGAAACATGAAGATGTTGCGCCGATCCAGCCCGAAGCACCGGTTGTCCTGGATGAATGCCCGGGTCGGGGTGTCGTTGGCGGGGCTGGTCAGGATGTACCAGCGAATCGTCTTGCCGTACCGGTCCTGATTGGCCAGGATCTGCTCTGCGAAAACGCGGAACAGCGGGCTGCCCGTGACCACCGTCGCTGGATAGGCGCCCTTGGGGCCCTTCCAGCCCAGCCGCGTGCCTTGTCCTCCCGCAACCGTGAACGCCGCGACTTTGCCCGCGCGCAGGAGCTCCTCACCCACCTCGCGATAGTGGCCGGCGTCATAGGTCGAGCCGGGCTCCTGGGCGTAGTACGGAGCTGGTTCCACATCCCGCGGACGTTCGGCCTGTTGCGTGCGGACAACGAGCGTCTCGATCAGCACCTGGAGCTGGTCAAAGTCGATGCCGTGAAGCTGCGTGAGCAAAGCCGCCTGATGTGCCTCGTCCAGTTCATCCCAGAATGCCAGGAGATGTCCCTGCCCGTATGAATCGAGCGTGGCGCGGATGGACGAAAGACGATCAGGCATCTCGTGTTTAGGACCCCGGGCGAGCGGGCTTGGACCACCCTTGCGGCATGTGCCGAACGACCATCCCGCTTTCTAAGTAAATCACCTGTTCGCAGACGTTCGTGCAGTGATCAGCGACCCGTTCGAGGGACTTCGCGACCGTCAGCAGCTTGAAGGCGAACTTTGCGGTGAACTCGCCGCTGGCGACCTTTTGCTGCGCGTCGAGAATAATCTCCCGCTTGAACTGATCGACCGTGTCGTCGAAGCCCAGCACCTGCTCCGCGAGCCGTTTGTCCAAGTTCGAGAGCGATCGAGTCGCATCACGCAGCATACCCACCACGCTGTTGGCCATGACTCGAAACGTCTGCGGAATAGTCTCGGGCATTTCGCCGTAGTTCGCGACCTCTTCGGCGATATTCACAGCGCAGTCGGCGATGCGCTCCAGCTCGTTATTGATCTTTACCACGGTCAGCACCGAGCGAATCTCGTGCTCGTTGGTCTCGCCCATGGCCAGCAGCGGGATCGACGCCCGTTCGATCTCGACGTCCACCTTGTCGATGACGCTGTCCGCTTCGATGACGCTCTGAGCCTTGACCTGGTCCAGATCGAAGAAACACTCGACCGCCCGCAGAAGCATATCCGTCACCCGGTCGCCCTGAGTGACCAGATCGCTCTTGAGCCTCGCCAGCTTCTTTGTGAACTCGGTCACGTTGAACGTCTCGTGTGACTGACCTTCGGCGCGGGCAGTATACCCACCCCCAAGCCGTTTACCATGCGCAACCTCAACCGCCGGGTTTCGCTTCCCTTGTGAAGCGCCGATCGTGCGCCTACGCTTGCGACGATGATCCAACTCGGCGTCAATCTCGACCATGTGGCGACCATCCGCCAGGCCAGGCGGACCTACGAGCCGGACCCGGTCTGGGCCGCGAGCGAAGCGCAGCTCGGCGGCGCCGATGCGATCACCGTGCATCTGCGTGAGGATCGACGCCATATTCACGACGATGATGTTCGCCGGCTTGCCGAGCTGGTGCATGTCAAGCTCAACCTGGAGATGGCGGCCACGGATGAGATGATCGCGTTCGCCGCCACGCTCAAGCCGCAGTCCGCCGCGCTCGTGCCCGAGGGTCGTCAGGAGATCACGACCGAGGGCGGGCTGGACGTAGCCGGGCAGACCGCACGGCTCACCGACGTCGTGGCCCTTCTCCATGACGCGGGATCGATCGTCAGCGCGTTCATTGATGCCGAGCCGGCTCAGATTGAAGCCGCGCAGGCCTGCGGATTTGACGCCTGCGAGGTCCATACCGGGCCCTACGCTCAGGTCTTTTGGGAGCAAGGCAAAGACGCCGCTCTGCCGGCGATCCGAGCCGAGCTGGACAAGGTTCGACAGGCCGGAGCGTTGATTCAGCAGGCGGGTATGCGCTTCAACGCCGGGCATGGCCTGACCTATTCCAATGTCCAGCCGATCGCCGCCCTGCCGGGCCTGTGCGAGCTGCACATCGGCCATTCGATCGTCAGCCGGAGCGTGTTCGTCGGCTTGCGGGCGGCGGTGGTTGAGATGAAACGGTTGATGCGTGAGGCAGCGGAGTCGTGTTCCGGCCATAATACCAGTGCGTGAGAAGTGCCCCGATGCCGAAGATGCGAGCAATTCCATGACCACGTTCCAAGGCGCTTATACCGCGTTGATCACCCCGTTCGTTGCTGATGGCTCGAAAGTCGATTTCGACCGGCTTGCCCAGAACATGGAGCAGCAAGCCGCCGGCGGCGTGAGCGGCGTTGTCCCCTGCGGCACCACTGGCGAGTCGCCGACGCTCAGCGACCAGGAGCATCGCGCCCTGGTCGAGAAAGTCGTCGAGTTGGCCAAGCCGCGCGGTCTCACCGTCATCGCCGGCGCCGGCTCCAACGACACGAACTACGCCATCCACCTGCATCGGTTCTCACACGCCGTCGGCGCCGACGCCGCGCTGCACGTCACGCCCTATTACAACAAGCCGTCGCAAGAGGGCCTGTATCAACACTTCATGGCGATCGCCGATTCATGCGATCTGCCCATCGTGCTGTACAACATCCCGGGTCGAACGACCGTCGCTCTCACCGGCGACACGATCCACCGCCTCTCAGCTCACCCCAATATCCGTGCTATAAAGGAAGCGACCGGGTCGCTGGACTTGGCGAGCGAGATCAATCTGCGCACCGACCTTCAGTTGCTCAGCGGTGACGACTCGTTGACATTGCCGATCGCATCGGTCGGCGGGGTGGGGGTGATCTCGGTCGTATCCAATCTGGTGCCCGAGAGAGTTGCTGCGTTGTGCGAGGCGTTCTTGAACAACGACTGGCCTGCGGCTCAGGAATTTCATCGCGAGCTGTTCGCGCTTTCACGTGGGTTGCTGGGCCTTGCCGTCAATCCGGTGCCGATCAAGACCGCGTTGGCCCTGCTTGGTCGGGATACCGGCACGGTGCGGCTGCCGCTGTGTTCGCCCGATGATGATGTCCGCCAGTCGATTAAGAAACTGCTCGCCGCCGGCAATCTGCAGTCCGCCAAGGTGCCGGTGTGACGCTCCCCCACAAGATCGCGGTGCTGTGTTATCTGTATGACGCGAACGATCGAGTGTTGTTGCTGCACCGGGCGCAGAATCCCAACAAGGGCATGTACTCGCCGATCGGCGGCAAACTTGAAATTACCTCCGGCGAGGGGCCGCACGACTGCGCGCTGCGCGAAATCAATGAAGAGACCGGGCTTGTCATTGAGCGCGACGATCTTCGTATGATCGGCATCGTCTCGGAATCTGCCTACCAACACGAAACGCACTGGCTGATCTTCTTGTTTGAGGTCACGACGCCCGTCGATCCCGCTGCATTGCAATGGGCGGACTTCGACGAAGGCGTCTTGGAATGGAAACGCATCGACGATGTTGCGCAGCTTGCGATCCCTCGAACGGACCGCGAGGTGATGTGGCCGCTCGTGCAGTCGCACCGCGATGGATTTTTCGTCGTCCACATCGATTGGTCAGCCGACGACGAGATCACGTGGACCGTGCATGAATCGGTCAAGAAGGGCACGGAGGCACGAAGGCACGAAGGCACGAAGGGGTTTGTGTAGCGGCTTAGCCGGTGGGCTTGACCCACCGCGTTACGCGTGTTCTCCGACCCGCGTACACTTCCTTCGCCATGACCTCCGATTGGCTATTCTGGATCGCCGGTGGATTGCTCGGCATAGCGGGGCTGTGGCTCGCGTACTGGGCCCTTCTTTCTGATCGCGCCAAAGGCCGCAAGCGCTGTCCAAAGTGCTGGTACGACATGCAAGGGGCAGAAAGTTTACGCTGTCCTGAATGCGGTCATACCGCAAAGAATGATCGCAAACTCCAAAAGACCCGGCGGCGTTCGTGCTGGGCCGTTCTAAGCGTCATTGTCCTCATCGGGTCGTCGTTACTTCATCTAGCTCCTCAAGTACGTACTCGCGGTTGGCTATCAATTGCCCCAAACACGCTTCTCATACTTATGTTGCCATATGACGAGACCGGACTATTACGTTACCGATTGTTATTGCGTCTTGATGTTGAGGATTACGGGTATCCCCCTCTTGTACGTAATGATCTCTATAAGTGGCAGTGGCGTCTTTTCGCTAGTCGGCTTGCTGAGACCGCGAGACGCGATTGGAAGACCGGCAACCCAACCAAAGTAATAAGAGATATCGATCTCATTCCGGATCGTGTACTCGCCAGCGAAGTTGCGGCGGAGTGTTTGCCGCAGGCCAATAACGAGGACAAAAACTGGCTGATCCTCCGGATCGCAATGATCCGTAATGCCAACGAAACGGCGAGCCCAGCGTGTTTGCCAGCTCTGGCAGATCTAGTCGACGAACACGACGAAACTCTAGCGCATCTCGCACTGAATTCCATTGAGGCCTTCGACTCAGATGGAGTGTCAGTCTTACCTCAGCTATGTCTTATCTACTCCAACCGGAAGGAGAGGGGAGCACCGATGCCTTCCATTCTGCGGTCGTTTCGACATATGGGGCCGGCAGCAAGCGCGGCGATTCCCCTGCTGGCGGCCGAACTGGAAGATCCAGATCCACATACTCACTTCTCCGCGTTGGAAGGATTAGCAGGGATCGACTTCGCACAGGCGGAACCGTTCTTGCTCGAGCACGTCCACAGCGCAGACGTGGAGCGTGTTCGGAGAGCACTGACGGTGCTTCTTGTTCTGGAAGGTCAGACCGACCGAGCGCTGGTTGTACTGGACGAACTTAGTCGACACGAGAGTGCCGCCATTCGTGAGGTCGTTCCACACTCAATAGTGTGGATGAAAAACCGAGTTGCATCTGCGCTACCAATACTTGATCAGATGCAGGAAGATGGCAGTGAAGAAGTACAAAAGGCAGTGAAATGGGCCAAGAGCTTCATTGGGCCTCTCCACCCCGATTCACCCTAACCCGGCAACCGACCCGACCTTGTGCATCAAACCCGCTGCGGCTTCTTGTGTCTCCGCTTCCGCAATCAGGCGCACGATCGGCTCCGTGTTACTTGGTCGTAAATGCACCCAACCCTCGGTGAAATCCACGCGAATGCCGTCGGACGTGTTGATCTTCTCGTCAGCGAACGCCTCAGTTACCTTCTGAATCATCGACCCGACTGCGTCGCGCCCGCCCACGGCTGATAGATCGAACTTCTGCTTGATCATTTCATAGTGCGGCAACTCGGAGACGAGATCGCTAAGGGATCGTTTCTCAGCAGCCAACAAACTCAACACCAGCGCCATGGCCGACAGACTGTCGCGCACGAAACAGACCGGCGGGAAGATCACGCCGCCGTTGCCCTCGCCGCCGATCACGGCGTCCTCGGACCGCATCGCCGCCACGACATTTGCCTCGCCCACGGCGGTGCGCAGGACACTCGCTCCGGGATATTGCGCCGCGACATCATCGATCATCCTGCTCGTGGAGAGATTGGTGGCAATCACACCACCGCCTTGCAGTTCAAGCACGCGCTTGGCCGCGAGCACGAGCGTGTATTCCTCGCCGATGTATGTGCCGTGCTCATCGACGATGGCGAGGCGATCGGCGTCGGGGTCCTGCGCGAAGCCGCAAGCGGCCTGGGCCGTTGCCGTCGCTTTCGCGAGTTCGACGAGATTCTCCTTCAACGGCTCCGGG
>JADFNO010000054.1 GCA_022563315.1 Planctomycetota bacterium
GCGAGGCTGGCGTCTCCGGCGAAGAACAACCCGCGCCGTCCGCATTGGCGGAGCAGGAACGCAAGTTGGTGCTCGACGCTCTCCAGCAGAACAACTGGAACCAGTCCGCCGCCGCTCGACAACTCGGCATCACCCGCGACATCCTGCGCTACCGCGTGAAGCGCTACGGTCTCATGCGCCCCGGCGCGAAGTGAGGTTCAAAGATCTCAACACAGAGGCACAGAGAGCACAGAGGTGAGAGAAGGTTCCTTAGTAGCCGCGGGTGAATACCCGCGGGCGATCGGAGGATAGAGTTGGATTATGACGCGCCGCCAATTCAAGCTCGCAGTCTTCCTCCTCCTCGGCGCGGTCGTAGCACTTCCTTTGGGAATCGCGCTTGACGCCTTGTTTCCGCTTCCCACAAGGTACCACCCCCACTACAGGGACTCCATCGGCTTATGGCTCATCGGTGAGGGCGCCAACCAGCATATCTCAGACGAACCTGATGATGATCACACTGGCTACGTGTTTTTTATATGTCGGCGGTTTCCTAAGGACATGAGTCCGATCTTTCCAACGAGAATTCACGAGAATCGTGTTCTTCACATAACGCTGAACCGCCCCGACGAGCAGGAACTGTGGGGCAAACAGTGTGATCCGTGGCGACCGATGCTCGCCGAGTATCTCAGCGTCAATAGACATGACTCTTGGTACGTCGACGGTGTGCTGCTGCCGGACGTGCGTCGGGACCGGACGATTTGGATTGCGGTGTGGGCCAACGGACTCATCGCCGTGGTTGTTCTGTATGGAATCTGGCCGGGATCACACCGGTTCGTTGTATGGCGCATCAGGCTCAATCGAGAGCGTAAAGGGTGCTGTCCAATGTGCGGGTACGACCTGCGCGGAACTTCCGGGGGCGACTTCTCCGCCGGTTGTCCCGAGTGCGGCTGGCGACGGGAAGCGGCGCCGTAGATTCATCTCGTGATATGTTGCAAGGCCGAGCGTGTGTTCCACCTCTGCTCGAGGCTGCACATGGCGCTATGGCCTAGGGCGTGACGGATTGCTGCGGTCCGCGAACGCCCGAGCGGATCGTTCGACGCGCACTCCGATCCCGATATGTGTAGGCGGATGATTCGGAAAGCGGTTCCTTGGATCGAAATGCTCCACGAGGAGCCGACTCCCTGCGGGTGTTAATCGCTCCAACTTGCCATCGTCGAATTCGAGCAGCAGATATTCACCGCCGGCAAACTCGCCCAGTATCTGCTCCTCCTCAAACGCTACACCCCCGTCACTTTCGATTGTGTATGTGCGCTTCGCTCCGTTGGTGTACGTCACGCTCCATGTTCCCTGTAAGAACTGCAGGAGTGGACGTTCTAAACGGATCATTGTGACATTAGAGGCTCGACCACACGCAACAAGACTGACTGCTGCGAATAGGACGGAAACTATCATTAGGAACCGTTTCGCTGACTTCATTGTGTTTACCTCCGTCGGTCACAGCGGGCGGTTTATTCTAGCGTCAAACTCGCCCCAACGATGCTTTTGCCGGGTTTGCACGGACACGGCAGTGTGCCACTTCAACGCGGTGCGGCTTTGAGTTGGGCCAAGAGTTCTTCGTTGATCTTGCTGCGGACGGTGCGCCGATCGATTTGCAGTCGTCGCGCTGCCTGCTCGTAGCTGCCGAGCTTGGCGTACACAAGCGTGCAGTAGTGTTGTAGCAGCTCGTCAGCGGTGAGTCGGCCTTCGCGCACGGATGCGGCCAGATCATCGGCCGAATCACCCACATCAGCGCCGGCGGTGCTGTGTGCCGGTTGGTACGACTTGCGGATCAGTATGTTGCGAACGCACTGTTCCAGCTCGCGGAAGTTACCCGGCCAAGGGTAGTCTCGCCCCAAGTTCTCCTCGATCCACCCGGTCACCTCCTCGGCCAAGCTCTGGGCCTCGTCCTCAACACATATTTTGGCAATGAAGAGCACAAGGTTATACAGATCCGCAGGATCGTCGACCAACTGTTCATGCAGCGACGGCGTGGTGATGATGTCCGAACACAGTCGGTAATAAAAGTCGGTGCGAAAACCGCCTTGCGCCAGATCACGAGCCAGGTCCCGGTTGGTGGCGGCGATGATCTTGCCGCGAAACTGCCGATCCTTCGTCTCCCCGATGCGCTGGAACACGCGCGTCTGGAGCACGCGCAGCAGCTTGACCTGAATGGCCGGGTCAACCTCGCCGATCTCGTCCAGAAAGACCGTATCCATCGGCCCGCACAGTTCGAGCCAACCGGCGCGATCGGCCACGGCCCCGGTGAAGGCGCCGCGCTTGTGGCCGAACAATTCTGATTCAATGAGCGTGGGTGACAGAGCTGAGAGGTTCACCGCATGGAATGAACTGGCGAAATCTTCGGTGAACTTCTGCGCCTCAGCATCGAAGGGGATGTACCTCGCCTGGCCAATCGCGCGGGCGACGAGTTCCTTGCCCGTTCCGGACGGGCCGGTCACCAGCGTCGTGTAATCCGCCATGCGCTTATAGAGCACACGAATATAGCGACGCATATCGTGCGTAAAGATCGACTGCCAAACGGATGCGCGAAGGCGAGCGGTCGGCATCGACCCGCCGATGATCGCGGTGAAGATTTGGTAGAACGCTCGGCGAATCTGAAAGAACACGGCGAAGATGTGCGCCGGATCGTGCTCGACCGGCATCGTCACGCGGGGAATCCGCAGGTACCGATCAAAGTCGCGCTTGAATTGTTTCCAGTACCGAATCTGCCCGGTTGAACGGCGACCTTCCAGCGCCTCCGCGATCGTTTGTTGAAGAGCCATGCGATCGCGCTGGTACAGCATGTACAGCACCAAGTCTCCATACAGCACGAGATCATCGCGCGACGCCTTCGCGCCGCCGGCAAGACGATCACGCAACTTCTCAGCCAGCGGCTCAATGCGCTCGACAAGCTTGGCGAGATTGGCGCGCTCGGATTCAGCTCCGGCCAGAAGACTCCACACCCGCGGCGTCTCGGCAAAATCGTTGCCAAGCGCCTGCCTCTCGTAGTCGATCCGCTCGGGTACGAACGGATTGCAATAGACCATCTCGCCAACGCACTTCGCGAATCGGCGCTGCTCAGTCGTGAAGATTCCCATGGCATCTCTCCATCACGATCTGTTCATTTATTGTATGCCAAGTGTACATAAATTGTCGTTCAAATGCGATGGCAGAGGATTCCCGTCGTCTGCCAGGCAACCATAACCACCGTAATGACAAGGAGTAAGGTCAATTTCCGCTCTTTGGCACAACCTTCGCATTGGTAAAGCGTCCGTCGAGCCAAGCTGCTCCCAACGCAAAGACCCGCACCGCCTCGACGCAGACGCAGGAGCCACGCCGCGATGAACCAAGGGCCAACCACAACCACCCAACCCCGACGCGAGACCGCTCGCATCGCGATGGCGGGGGTCGTGGTTCTGCTCGCCGTTGGATTGAGCGGGTGCAGCGCATCCTCAGCCTACCTGGCCATCAAGTCCGAGGCCCAGCTTGTGCCCTACGCCCAGCTCACGAGTCTGTGGGCGGCGCGATCGATCACCACCGACACCATCCCAACCAGGATCGGCGACGGGCCGGTCGTCAACGTTGCGATTCATGAGACCGGCAACATGGAGTCGGACCACGTCATCGTGCTGATCCATGGTGTGTTCGCCGATCATCGTGCCTGGCGATTCGTCGCCAGTGCGCTTGGGGACGATTACGGTCTGATCCTGGTCGATCTGCCGGGCAGTGGCGCAAGCGATTGCCCGGATCCGCAGCTCCTCGGGCCGGATGGGTACTCCCCGGACGCGATGGCCGAGCGCGTGTTGCAAGCGCTGGAGGTCCACTTCGCTGATCGCAGGACACCAAGGCAGATCACGCTGGCCGCCCATTCGCTCGGCGGAATGATCGCCATTCGCATGATGGGAAGCGCACAGTTACGCCGCCGCCACGAACAAATCTTGGGGCTCGTTGACCGGATGGTGCTCCTTTCGCCCGCAGACGTCGAGATCATCAATCCGCCGGCGCTTTTCGTGCAGATCGCTGAGCTGACGGAAGTGGAGATCATGCTCGGCGACCTCACCGGGCTTCTGATGGACCGAATCTGCCAAGGCACCCGTGCTTCGTTCAGTGATCCGGAAATGGCGTTGCGAGAAGAGGCTGAGACGCGCTATCAGATGCTGACGCAGCGGGACACTCGATTGGCGCTCCAGGCCGTGTTCACACAGACCGTTCCGATGCGTGATGGCCGCCCTGATTGGCCGGCGATTCACCGCGTCGTGGCTGACTACGCGAACGTTGACGTGCCATGTCTGATCGTTTGGGGAGCGCGCGATGAAACACTTCCGGTGGCGATGGGCTACAAACTCGCAGCCCAACTTCCCAATGCACAACTTCATGTCGTGCCCAATTGCATGCATTCAGTGCATCTGGAAGACCCGGTGCTGTGCGCGACTCTGATCCGCGACTTCATCGCCATGGTTCCAAACAGCGATCCAGGCGACTTCACCGACTCCTCCGCCCTCGCGGCGATTCACAAAGAGGCCACACCATGATCTTCCACGAAACGCAAACGAAAACGATGACGTCGCCGGCCGGGATCGTGATCGCCGCCGCGAACGAGAGCGATCGCAAGCAAATCGCTTCGATGCGGCATGTGATATACGCCCATGAACTCGGCCAGCATCCGACCAACGGCCGGGGCGTGCTGCGGGATCACCTCGACGAATTCAACACCTACATCGTCGCGCGCCTCGGCTCCCATGTCGTCGGATTTGTAAGCATCACCCCCCCGCCGGCAGATGGGGGCAACGGCTCCTACAGCTATTCGATCGAGAAATACATTGATCGTGGGCGGCTGCCGTTTGCATTTGATGACGCGCTGTACGAAGCACGTTTGCTTACGGTGACCAAGAAGTTTCGCCGCTCGCAAACGGCGATCCTGCTCATGTACGCAGCCCTGCGCTGGATTGAGCACCGTGGAGGCGATCGCATCGTATTGATGGGGCGTCGAGAAGTGATCGGCCTTTATCGCAAAACCGGATTCACGCCGCTGGGGATTATCGTCCACAGCGGCGAAGTGGAGTACGAAATCATGACGGCAACGATCGGTGACATCCGCTCGCGCATCAAGCCTCAGCTCGCGGCGATGCGACCTGTGATGAAGCGGGCAACGTGGCAGCTTGACGTTCCCTTTGACGAGCCGGAATGTTGCTATCACGGCGGGGCGTTCTTCAAAGCGATCGGCGAACGATTCGAATCACTGGATCGCCGTAAGAACGTCATTAACGCGGACGTGTTGGACGCTTGGTTCGATCCGTCGCCGCGGGTGCTCAGCGCACTTACGGAGCACCTTCCGTGGCTGGTGCGGACGAGCCCGCCGACGGATGCGCGGGGACTTCAAGAGACGATCGCCGAAACGCGCGGCGTTCCTGTATCGAATGTATTGCCGGGGGCCGGTTCTTCTGATCTGATCTATTTGGCTCTACGGCACTGGCTGAAGGCGTCATCGCGGGCGCTGATTCTGGACCCCACGTATGGCGAATACGCACACGTTCTGGAGCGTGTGATCGGCTGCGGTGTTGATCGTCTGGAGCTTCGGCGGACCGACGGGTATGCGGTCAAGCCACGCCATCTTGCGGCCCAGCTTCGCCGGGATTACAACCTCGTCGTACTGGTCAACCCCAATAGCCCGACTGGGCAGCACATTCGGCGTGATGTGCTCGAACGCCTGATCGCTGAGGCTCCCAACCGAACGCGGTTCTGGATCGACGAAACATATCTGGAATACGTTGGCGCCGATCAATCCCTAGAGCGCTTCGCCGCGGCAAGCGCCAATACGATCGTCTGCAAATCAATGTCGAAGGTGTATGCACTGAGTGGTGTGCGCGCTGCCTACCTTTGTGGCCCAGCTCAATTGATTGACGAACTGCGGCCGCTGGCGCCGCCGTGGGCTGTGAGTCTGCCAGCCCAATTGGCAGCTGTCGAGGCCCTACAGGACCGCGAATACTACGCCAAACGATACCAGCAAACGCATCGGCTGCGGGCTGAGTTGGCCGCCGCTCTCACGTCGGATTGTGATCTTGACGTCGTGCAAGGGACGGCGAACTTTCTGTTGTGTCATCTTCCTGAGAGTGGACCGACCGCTGCGAACGTTGCTGCCGCCTGCCGAAAGCGAGAACTCTTCATTCGCGATGCTGGAAATCTGGGGCAATGCCTCGGAGCGTATGTCATTCGTATCGCGGTGAAGGACGCTGCGACCAATCAGCGCGTGATCTCGATTCTCTCAGATGTACTGAGGCAGCTTCGCGGCGAGACATGCGAGCAGGGCGACTCGGCGAGGACAGTCGCTAGGGAGTCTGCATGATGGAAATGCTCAACCTTGGGGCGGCATGGATCAGTATTCTGCTGGGCATGCTCAGTGGCGCAGGGCATGGGCTCTTTTTTCATCGCACCGACTGGGTTGATGGATACAGCTCGTGGCACCGGCGCCTCGCGCGCCTCGGCAGTTCTGGGTGAAGGTGAGATCGTTTGGGCGGATATGCTGCGTGATGCGAAGCGTGGTCGACTCAAGCCTGTCTACGACGCGCGCGGCCGTTTGTCGAGTTCGCCGACGAATCGCTAGAGATGGCGCGCCGTTTCCCAATACCCCGCTGTACGACCGGCTCAAGAAGAAAGGCCGCCTGACCCACGACGGCCAATGGGAACGATGCACGCTGTTTGACATCAATTATGACCCCACGCCGATGTCGGCTGCGCAGTTGCGACGTGGGTTTCATGAGCTGTCCGAGCGTTTGTACAGTGAATCGTTTACGGCGTGGCGTAGGGAGAGGTTCAGGGCACAATCCCGGGAAGGCGAGCGCTATCGACGGCACGCGACGAAGTTGGAGCGAGGTCGTTTGCCTATATCACTGCCCGTATCCGCATGAACTAGACCGAAAATGAACGCCCTTCACAGCAAGAAGGGCAGGAAAGTATCCTTGTGATCGGCCAGAGAGAGCCTCGACCGCGTTGGACCCACTTTCGCGGGCGGCTCGATCAGTGCAGCTCACCAGGCGATTACCCGATCCCCATTCCGTCACAGAGCGCTCAAGATTAGTCCTGGTTTTGGTCGCAGTTTGCAAGAGACCTCTTGAAGTCGAACTGTTCACGCCGCTACGATGATGGTGCGCCTTCACTTCGACGAAATGATTGCAAGGAGAAAGATGATGTTCGGATGCGCGTACCGGCTGGGCATGATCGCCGCGCTGAGCTTGGGCGGAGTTGTTGAATCCAACCCTCACCGCACGACGATCGCGGCCCAAGGGAGTCGCCACGTCGAGCTTGATCCGCAAACGACTCCGCACACGACATTGTGGTCAAAGCCGAGACCCGTTCAATCAGCATTGCGAACACACAAGAAGGCCCTTGCCCAAGGCGGACCAACCGTTGATTTCATCAGCACAAACGATGATCCGGAAGGGGATATGCCGCGCAATGTCGCGTTCACACCGGATGGAACGACGGCGGTGATCGTCAATCGCGACACCGACAACATGACATTCTTTGATGTGGCGACGCGCATGATCACCCATACGGTCGCATTGCAAGATTTCCCGGTTGACGTAGCGGTGACACCCGACGGCCTGTATGCCGTAGCGCCGAACGTCTTCAGCAACACGATTTCCGTGGTCGACATCGCCACACACACTGTTGCAGCCCATGTACCGATCACCGGCGACCAACCCTATCGCGTGGCCGTGACTTCCGATAGCAGTCAAGTCGTCGTCGGCGTGATCAATGACGGCGTGACCTCATCATTCTCGATCATCGATCTCGCCTCATTCAACGAAGTGTTGACATTCCCAAGTGGCCCGCAAGGCGTGTTCGGCTTCTTCTTCACACCGGAGTCGGGGATCTTCGGCAACTTGTTCACGCAGTTTGCCCTTTCGCCGGACGATTCGACGATCGTGCTGCCTGATCGCGGCAACTCGCAAGTGTTGCTCTATGACCCCAGCACTGGCGTCGAACTGGCGGCGCTTCCCACGGCCGGCCTTCCCACCGCGGTCGATATCAGCTTGGATTCCACGCGCGCGGTGGTCAGCCACGAGGGCAGCACACGGCGTATCTCAGTAATTGACCTCGATGCGCAAACAGTCATTGCCTCCCACGCAACCGCGGCGAACTTAGGCAGCCAGGTGATTCGCATCACGCCGGACAAAACGCATGCTATAGCCGCCATCTCGAACAATGTGATTTTCGTTCGGCTCAGTGACGGCGCGACGACGGCTACGTTATCTACGGGATCGGTCGGCGATATCGAAATATCGTTTGACGGACAATTCGCCTTCGTATCGAACTTCAATGCCAGGGTGATCAACATCGCCACCCAGTTGATTGTCAAGACCATGCCGTTCGCCGCGTGCCTTGACTCGGCGATGAGTCCGGTCGAGCATCGAGCGGTTGCGCTCAATAACCGGTTCCGCGAGGACATCCATTTATATAACACGAACGGACCAGCAGGGTTTGTGGAAGGTAAGGCACTGACCGGCGAACCGCCGGAGGGCGACGCCACGCGCACGGTCGCCGTCACGCCGGACGGGTCGCTCGCCGTGGCCGTCAACAATACCTCGGACAACGCGGTGATTATCGACCTGGCCACGCAGACCGTTCGGTCCTACGTCGGCACCGGTGAACGATCGATGGGCGTGGCCATCACGCCGGATGGAACACATGCGGTCGTGGCCAACTTCACATCCAATCGCGTCTCGGTGATCGATCTTGCGACGGACACGGAAGTGGCGAACTTGGCCGTCTTCACCGGCCCCAGCGAGGTGCTCATCTCCCCCGACAGCCAATTTGCGTATGTCACGACGGTCGCCGGCGCCGATCGAATCCACTTTATTGAGTTAGACGGGGCGAACAGCACCGTCGTCGGCTCACTCCTTACCGGACAAATGGGGTCGATCATCTATACATTCAATGTACTCAGCGGCATAGCCCAGAGCCCGGACGGATCGGTGCTGGCTGTTTGCATCAGCTTCGATGACGAACTCATGCTCATTGACACCGCTTCACGGACCGAGTTTGCGCGCGTGGTGGTCGGGGACTTTCCGATCCGTGTCGTGTTCTCGCCTGATGGATCACGAGCCTATGTCGTGAACTCTTTTGGCGACAACCTTTATGAAGTTACCATCGATGGGAAAAACTCAGGTGTCGAAGCGATTGTCGCCGGCATTGATTTTCCGCTGACGGTGAACGTGGACGGTACCGGTTCGTTCGTATACGTCGGGAGCTTCAACTCGCAGAATCCCACGATCAAAGTCGTCGATACGGCTCTGGACGCTGTTGTAGCTACCATTCCGTTGACCGGCGCTTCCCGGATCGCTCATTTGGCGGATGATGAGTCGATCCTGTATGTGGCAACCACCGATGGCACTCTGGTGCGTATCGATGCTGCCGGAGCCTCCTCCACCATCATTGACAGCACGGCGCTCACGAGCGCGCCTTCCGATATGGCCTTTTCCGACGCGACCAAGACCGCCGTCGTCGCCGAACCAATCCCCGATGGCGTTGATGTCGTCTCGTTCGGCGTCACGGGCGATTTGGATGGTGACGGTACGGTCGGCGTGAAGGACCTGCTCATCCTTCTCGGCAACTGGGGTCCGTGCGCTGAATGCGCTGATTGCGTCGCCGACCTGGATGGCGACTGCAGTGTGGGGGTCAAGGATCTGCTCATTCTCCTGGGGAACTGGGGGTGACAACAAAGGTATCAAGACATCAAGGGGAAAACGACGGCTTGGAGGCTTGAGAATTGAAGGTCCGGGCGGGCCGTCGCGATTGCGTCGGTATCCCCGTTCGCCGTTTCACCCCCCGCCCCCGCTTTTGTGACTTTGAGACTATGCTTACAGGTTCTCCCCGGAAGGAGGAAGTCGTCGAAGGGTAGTTTTTCATTTTTTTCACGCCACTCACATCAGCGATGATATGATCAAGCACTCGCCAAATCGGCATCAGAAGCGCCAAGAACCGTCAGCAGCAAAGGGAACCCAAGTCATGACGCAAATCAACGCTTCCACGGTGACGACTACAGTCGCCTTGGCATTCCTTCTATCGTTCACGGGTGCGGCGACGCTCTATGCCGACTCCACGATGCCTTCGAGCATCCCCTCTCCATTGCAGGCGGTTGCGCCTCCACTGGGCAACGGAATAACAGCGCTCTCGCTCGATCACGATGCCTACGCAAACATAGGGCGTCTCCAGGCGTTCGACATTGCTGATTTCCCACTGAGTGAAGATCGGCAGGTTGACTTGCACGTTCGCCGTATCGACGTGTTCTCCGTAGATGCACAGGTTGTAATTGGCTCGGGCAAGGGTGATCAGCCCCTGCTGGCACGCCCCGACGTCGTACTGCTCAGCGGTGAGGTTGTCGGCGTGCCTGGGTCGATCGTGTTCCTCGGTCTCTCGCCGCACGGAACCCACGGTTACATCCAGTTTCCCGACGAGATGTTCATCATCTCCACGCGAGCCGGGAAGACCGTGATCTATAGCCTCACCGCGCTACCCGAGGGCCTGCTGACATTGCCGGACTTTCAATGTGACGTGATTGAAGTCGTGGACCGATTCGACGCCGATGTCCAGCGGAACCAAACGGCGAACGGGACCTCGGCGCAGTGCCGGGTGGTGGACATCGCCATCGAGACGGATTGGGAGTTCACACAAGTCTTTGGCGGCGATACCGAGGCGTCCAGCGCGTATGCCACGATACTTCTTGGGGCCGCCTCGGAAATCTACAGTCGCGATGTGTTCACAACGCTGAAGATCGTCTTCTTACGGGTATGGGCGGAAAACAACGATCCTTGGAACGGTGGCGGGCTCAGCGAGTTCGTCAACTTCTGGAACGCGAACATGACGCATGTACAGCGCGACGTCGCGCATTTCCTCTCTGGACGTCCCGGCGGCGGAGTCGCCTATCTGCCCGGCGTGTGTCAAGAGGGATTCGACTACGGCTACTCGAGCGGGATGAACGGCTTCTTCCCCTACCCGCTCGAACACAACAATAGTCAGAACTGGGACATCATCGTGGTCTGCCACGAGCTGGGCCATAACTTCGGCAGCCCGCACACCCATGACTATGTCCCACCGATCGACGAGTGCGGGTTGGGCCAGTGCGAGAACGCCGAGAACGGCACGCTGATGAGCTATTGCCACACGTGTCCCGGCGGTCTCGCCAACTTCCGGCTGGAGTTCCATCCGATCGTGGTTGAGACGATGCTGAACTACCTCGCCAATGATGCCCCGTGTGACACGCTGGCCGATCCCGCCGACCTCGACTGCGACGGGAGCGTAGGGGTAAAGGACCTGCTCATCCTTCTCGGCAACTGGGGTCCATGCGCTGATTGCGCTGATTGCATCGCCGACCTGGATGGCGAGTGCAGTGTGGGGGTCAAGGATCTGCTCATTCTCCTGGGGAACTGGGGCTAGTCCCAGCCGCGCTGCCGAGGCGTTTGGCCCGTCCATTCGTCGGGCCGCGCCGTGGCCGCAGCGCCCAACCCATCTCTAACCTTCTGTCACAGCATGGTTTACAGGCCGCACCCCGTTCGTCCACATCAACGGGGAAAGATGGGGGAGCTGGCGAACTCCTGGTACAATGGCCAAGTGCGGTGCGTGGAAGGAGCAGCGTGCCATTGCGCCTTCCGACATAGGGGAGACCGAGATTTCGTGTACTGAACTTCAACGAAAGGAGACCTACCCATGACACGGACATGCAGAATCTTCGGGTTGGGGCTCGGCACTTTGGTTGTGGGGGTTGCAACCGGGCTCGTCGCCCAGCAACCCACAACAACGGACACGGCCAAGGTTGCCGGCACCCTTGTCAATCAATGCGCGAACATTCGTTTCGGCGAGTCAGTGCTGATCACCGGCGGCACACGTGACCAGCAGATCTTAGAAGACATCGCGGTCGAAGTCCGCAAGCTCGGCGCGCACCCCTTGATCACGATCGACAGTGATCGTCTCACGCGCAGGCTGTTCACGGAGGTGCCCGACCAGTTCGACACCCAAGAGCCGGACTTCGCGCTCAGGATGGCTGAAATCGTTGATGCGGTGATCTCGGTGGACTTCACCGAGCGACCGGATCTCCTGGCGGATGTGCCGGCGAAGCGCTTGACCAACCAGGCTAAAGCGTTCAGCGCGGTCTACAAGAAGATGCTCGAACGGGGCGTGTTGCAGGTGCATCTCGGCAACGGGCTGTATCCGACGACCGCCCGCGCCCGGCAGTTTGGGATCACGAAGACCCAGCTGTCAGAGATCTTCTGGGATGGCGTGAACGTCGATTATGCTCAACTTCAGGCGACCGGCGAGCGGGTCAGGAACATCCTGGCCTCCGGCCGAACGGTTCGGATCACCGCGCCCAACGGCACGGATTTGACGGTACAGATCGCCCAGCGCCCCGTCTTTGTGAGTGATGGCGTGATTTCGGCCGACGATCGGTACGCTGGGGGTGCGGCCTGCCAGGTTTGGCTGCCAGCCGGCGAGGTGTATGTTACGCCGGTGGCCAGCGCCACCCGCGGCACCTTCGTCGCCGATACCTTCTTCTTCCAAGGCAAACGCATCAACGGATTGACGTTGACGTTCCGCGACGGAAAGCTGACGTCAATGACCGCTCAAAACGAAAGCGACCTCACCGCCCTGCGCGAACGCTATGACGCGGCCCCGGCCGGGCGGGATCTGTTCGCGGCCCTGGACATCGGCATCAATCCAGACGTCAAGGCCCCGACTGGCAGCCGTATGGTCACGTGGATGAGCGCCGGGACGATCAGCGTCGGCATCGGCAACAATACCTGGGCCGGGGGCGACAATGACGTTCCGTTCGACCTGTTTGCCCACCTGACGAACGGCACGCTCACCGTAGACGGGCAAACGCTTGTAGACAAAGGAAAACTGTTGGACCGATAGCGACGTCGGCACCGCCGCTCCTTCCCGCACCCGCACTTTATTGTCCACCCTCTCGGCTCGGCAGATCGACCTCGCGCTCGTCCAACGTCGCTCAAGATGAACGCCGTTGATGAGCCGGAGGCATCTTCGGGTACTGGGAACGAAGTACTTGGAGGAAGGCATCGAGGGGGAGGGAAGGAAGAAGGCTAGAGCCTTGAGGCTTGAGGCTGCCCCCGCCTGGGGAGGGCGTCGTTGTAAACGCGGGGGTCGAGTCGCGGCGTTATCGTGACACATCCGGCCGATCCTGTGTCCGATATCGATCACGCTTGCGGCTCCAACGTCGGCTAAGACTGCGCTGCACTGAGGTAGACCCGATCAGATCTCGCCCCAGATGTCGGTGATCACCCCGAGCGTCCGATTCCCCTAAATATAGCACGCCGCTTAGCCGAACGATCCTTCGTCGTCGGTGCGCTGACGTTTGCGCACGGCTTGGCTGTGTTTTACAGAAACCGCTGTATTTGGAGATAGCCCCATGGAGGCTCAGTTCACTTCTCATAAGGCCGGTAACGACCGCGCGGACCGGACTGTCGTCCGCTCAAGCCGTCGTCGTGCGTGGCTGGTAACGTCGAACGTCGCTGCTTCCCTGGTTGTCCTCGTAGCCGGCTGCAGCTCGTGGGACACCGGATCGAATTGGTCGCGGTCGACATCAAGCTCGAACTCGAACCTCGCGTTCGGAGAAGAAGGCCAGCAACTGGACAAGACACGAAGCTACATCAAACAAGCGGCGCGTCAGGCGGACCTGCCCGAGCAGTTCGTAAGCGAGGCGAGAATCGGCATGGCGGAGGTGGAGCGAAGCCTGGCCAACGCTCGGGCGATCGACGTGGAGAGCCAAGCGAATCTGCGCGAGCAGCAGGCGAAGATCAGCGCGCATCGGCAGGAGGCGTCCTCCCGCGAGCAGATCGCCTTCGCCGAGGCGGAGAATCGGCGCAAGCAGGCCAATGCCGAGCAAAGCCGGCTGTACGCAAGTGTGTCGGCCCGGCAGCGCGATCTTGAGAGCACGGTGGCGAAGAACGAGGCGTTGGCGGAGACGCTGCTGAAGGAGCGCGAGACGATCTACGCAGACATGGCCAGCCAAGCCGACTCCGAGTTCTCGCAGTCCCAGGCGCGAATCGACAAGCTTCGCACGATCCGCCAGACGACCGAGGCGGAGGGAATCGCGGCGATCGAGGACATGCGTGAGCGATCACATACGACGCGCACCCGGGGCACGGCGACGGCCGACGCGCTCCGCGCCGAAGCGGCTGCGACCAAAGAAGGGATGAAGGCTCGCGTTGATGAGCTGGCGATCCAGATCAAGACCGTCCGTAAGCGGAGCGATGCCGAATCGGCCAAGCTGTCCGCTCAAGCTGATGCCGTCGAGAATGACGCCCGGGCCGAAACCCAGGAGCTGTCCGCCCGCGCCGACGCCCTGATGGCGCAGGCGTCCAAGGAGCTGTTCGACCTCAAGGTCACCGAGTCGGAGATGGTGTGGCGCCAAGCTCAGGCTGAGGCCGAGCGGCAGCGGTCCGGAACTCACACGAAGTTCCAGCGGGCGATCGCGGAGATCGATCGGCTTCGGGCCGACGCCACCTGGTTCGCCAATGAGGCGCAAGCCGACTTCGACAAGAGCCACGGCGAGCTGGGGGCTTGGCTCGACAGCCAATCCGCGGAAGCGAACAAGCTCCGCATCAGGGCCGAGCGCACCGAGAAGGTTGCGCGGGCCGAGTTCGTCAAGGCCGAGGCCCAAGCCCGCGCCAAGGCGCTGCGGGAGACGGCCCTGCACCAGCAGAAGTTGGCCGAAGCTCAGATGAAAACCATTATCGCCGAGGCCGAAGCCGAAGCGAATCGGATGCGGGCCCAGATCATCGAAGAGCTGGCGCGCGCACACAAGAAGGGGCAAGTCGAGTTCAGCGGCAAGACCGATCCCGCACTCGAGCTGCCGGTTGAACTTCACGACGTGCCCGAGTCCCCCACCGTCGAGCCGGTGACCGCGTTCATCGAGCCGGAGCACATCGCCGCCTATCGCTCGGCCTTGGCCGAAGTGATGCGTGATCGTGCCACGGCTGATGCGCAGCAACTGGCCATCGACGCCTCGTTCAACGAGAACAACAGCAAGGCCCAAGCCGTGCTCAGGCAGGAGCTGGCCGTCGCTACTGAAGAATTGGCCCTGGCCGACGCCATCGAGGTCCAAGCCAGAGCGCAGATCGACGAAGGCGCGGCTCGCATTACCGCAGCCTTGGCGGTCGGCGAGTCCACGTACAACCGCTCGATCGTCGAAGCGGAAAGCTTCCGAAAGGAGGCGACGGCCGGGGCGACCGATCTTCGCGCCGAAGCCAAGGCGAACCTGGAGATGTCGTTAGCGCAAGCCGAGCAACTCCGCGCCGAGGCCCAAGCCGTGTCTCACATCGGTAAGAGCGAGGTTCAGGCCCTGGACGCCGAACTCGCAGCGACCAAGCGCCGCGGCAAGGCCGAGACGAATCGGCTCCTCGTGGAGGCCGACAGCGTCGAGCAGTCCGAGCACGCGATGGCGACCGAGCTGCAAGCTCAGATCACCGCGGCTGACCGCACGCTCAAGGCGGAGTTGACCAAGCTCGATCGTACGGTCGATTCAGCGATCATCATCGCCCAAGCCAATTACGACGAAGCGATGGCCAGAGCGCACGTATTCTCCCGCAAGACCGATGTGGAGGTCGTGCGACTGAAGGCTCGTAACGAGATGGCGGGCGCCGTCGCCGCCGCTGAGATCGAGCATAATCGCAATCTCATTTTCTCCAACTCACTCCGCGCCGAAGCAGATATCGATCGTTTGCTGGCCTCAGCCCATTCCGATCGCGAGCACGCAGAGGCCATGGCCGACGCGCACCAGGCGGCCATTGCGGCTGACAGCCACGTGGCCCGCGCTCAGGCCAACGCCCATCGCCAGATCGCTTCCGCCCGCACCGATGCCGTCGAAGCGCTCTTCAACGCCCGCATCGTGCAAGCGGACTCAGCACGCATTCGTGCCGATACCGATCGCTTCCGCGAGATCCTGCATCGGCGCACGAATCTTGAGGCTGCGTTGGCCCAGGCCGAGTCCGCTCGCGCCGCCTCTCGAACCCGACTGGCCGAGCTGCGAAAACACCAGCACTTGCTGCAGGAGACCGCTCTGAAAAATTGGGACGCTCGCTTGGCCGGCTTGAAGTACTACGACCCGGCGAACAAGGCCAAGCCGGGAATCCCCGCCAGCGATATCACGATCGAGGCGCTCCCGGCGAGCGAAGTCGTCGAGGTCCCGACCGATCGCGATCCCTAACGTATTCGTCCTTTCTCAGCGATTTGACCTCGCGCGGGCTTGGAAGCTCGCGCGAGGTTTTCGTTTTGCGCCTTGGGCAAGGACCGTCGTTGACACAACCCGGCCCACGAAGCCTGACAGAGCTCGGACGGTGCATTCCACAGTGAGCTCCCGACGGAATCGGGATGTCGCCCCGGTGGACGTGGCAGGACAAATTGCGCACGAACGCGGCATGACTTTCGACGTCCACCGGGTTGACACAACCCGGCTCGCTGGGGTTGATACAACCCGGCTCGCCCAGGCGATCAAACCGAGAGGAACTGCCGCAGCTCCGCCAGCTCCGACTCCAGGTCCGCAGCGCCGTCGAGTGTCTCGGCCACCGTCTCCCGCAACACCCGGCGGAACTTCCGCTTGACCGTATGGAGCATGCTCGAGACTTCCTCCGAACTCCGCGCGCCGATACACGAGACCAGAGACTCGATCGACGCCGGTTGGGAACCGTACACCGCCGGCCTGACTACCCGCGCCTCGAACGCCTGCCAATGTGATTCCAAACCCTCGCGCTGACACGCCGACTCCAGTCGATTCAGCACGATCCCGATGACCGTCGTCGCCCACTGACGATCGAATGCCCGGGTCGGATCTTCAGTGACATCAGGCTCAGCCTGGGCGAGCGCCTCCGGATCGCTCGGTATCAACATCTTCGGGCGTGTCCCGTAACGACCGCTCACCCGGCGATGCTCGTCGATCACAAACTTGCTCAGGGCTGAGAGTAGAAACGACCGGAACCGCCCGCGATCAGGATCGGCCCGCTCTACAAAACCGCGGTCCAGCACAACCTCCGACAGAAACCCCTGCGTCAGGTCGGCCGCATCGTGCGGATCGACACCGCTTCGCCGCAAATAGGCGTAGACCGGGCTCCAATAGACGCTCAACAGCTCCTGAAGGTCCGCGCGGCTCGCCCGGGCCCGAACGATCAGCGTCCAACTCGTCGTCTGGAAACGACTTGCCGTCTCGTGGGCGTTCACCACCAGCCTTTCTCCAGTTGGCCAAAAATGGTCGGCGAGATCGCCGGTTCACTGCCGTAGGTATTGTAGTTGACGCACCAGAGGAAACATATCATGCCCCTGACACCGCAGCAGGCCCGGAGCCTGGCTGAGCAACTGCTGGATGATGAGGATCCGGCTGATGCCTCGTCCGGGCCGCCGGCACCCGCCTGCGACGCCCAAGACCAGGGGTTGCCCCAGTACATCGGCCCGTACCGCATCGTCGGCGTCATCGCGTCCGGCGGCATGGGCGTGGTCTACGAGGCCGAGCAAGAGCACCCGCGCCGGGTGGTGGCCCTGAAGGTCCTGAAGCGCGGCCTCACCTCGCCCTCCGCCCTGCGCCGATTCGAGCACGAAGCACAGGTCCTGGCCCGACTCCGCCATGACGGCATCGCCCATATCTACGACGCGGGCATGCACGATGACCCCAGCACGCCGGGAGAGCCTGTGCCTTACTTCGTGATGGAGTTCATCCCCAATGCCCGTTCGATCGTTCAGTTCGCTGACGATCACAAACTCTCCATCCGGGCGCGACTCGAACTTTTCGCCGACGTGTGTGATGCAGTTCACCACGGCCACCAGAAAGGGATCATCCATCGCGACCTGAAACCCGCGAATATTCTTGTGGAAGGCACCCAGGGCCAAACATATAAAGCCGCGAGCGTTTCCGGGGGTGGTCGCGGTCGCATCAAGATCATCGACTTCGGCATCGCCCGCGCTACCGATTCTGATGTCGCCCTCACCACGTTGCAGACGGACGTGCGCGAATTGATCGGCACGCTGCAATACATGAGCCCGGAGCAGTGTGCGGGCGATCCGCATGATCTGGACATTCGCAGCGACATCTATTCGCTGGGCGTGGTGCTGTACGAGCTGCTGACGGGTCATCTGCCCTATGACCTGTCGCACAAGTCGCTGCCGAGCGCGACGCGGATGATTCAGGAGCAGGAGCCCGCTCCCCCCAGCACGATGAGCAAGCATTTCCGGGGGCGGGGGCGGGGCGACCTCGAGGCGATCCTGCTCAAGGCTCTGCAAAAGGACCGCGAGAAGCGCTATCAGTCCGCGATGGACCTCTGCCGAGACATTCGTCGATACCTGCAAGGCGAGCCGATCGAGGCGCGTGCGCCGTCGCGCTGGTCGCTGACCATGCGCTGGGTGACTCGCCATCCGATCGCCATCACCACGATGGTGTGCATACTCATTGCCGCTTCCTCATTGATTTCGATCCAAGCCACGATCTGGTACGCACATTCGCGTCCTCACCGGATTGAGCGCACAAAGGATGACAGCCAAGCGTTGCTTTTCTCGTTCAGTGGAAGACTTCGCTACGCTTGGCCGGAAACCAACACAATTCCAGGGAGCATCAAGTTTGTTGAACTCATCGATCATCCCATCGCAACCGGTGGCAAGAATGTCGCTCTGATCGGTATAGATCAACGATCGAAGGATTTCTACCGAGGCCAGATGTGCGCATTTGACGCGGATCACCCTTCATCCAAGCCGCTCTGGGTCAGCGGCATACCGATGGAGGACATCATTGCACCATTCCGAAACCGGGGATACGAACACGGCAGCTTCGGTGTTAGGAGTTATTCGATGATTGCCGATGTCTTTCCGGAGCTGGAAGGGCCGGAGGTCATCGCCATCTATGGCCACGATCCGCGCTCCGCTGCGGTCGTTCGGGTGCTCGATCTCAGTGACGGCACTGTGCTGTACGAGATCTGGCACGATGGCATCATCTTCGATGCCGTCTGGCGGCCGGGCTCACGCCAAATCGTGTTGCTGGCCTGGAACAGCGAAGTGCCCTGGTCCGAGCGCGGCTATCCAAATCTGGCCAAGCCCAGCCCCACAGTCATCTTCGCCGCTCATCCACAGCTGGGCCACCTCGGCGAAAGGCTGGTCTCAC
>JADFNO010000221.1 GCA_022563315.1 Planctomycetota bacterium
CAATCGGCCGGTCCGAACCAAATACCCCCGGTCATGTGCAGCAGCTTGCGTTCAGTTATCTCTTCAAGTTGGTGCCACAGCTCCAACGAACGGCGCAGCAACGGCACATAGTCCGGGTGCTCGAAATAGCACATGCGAAACGCGCGCGATTGGCCGTGCGCGCTGCCCTGGTCGTTCGGAATGTCGAATTGTTCGAGCCCGAGGACCGCGGCCCCGCGCGAGGCAAGGTGGTAACACGCCGAGGCCCCCATGGCTCCTACGCCCAGCACAATCACGTCGAACTGTTTGGACATGAAAATAACCTCCACCTACACAGTGGCATGGGCATCTTGCCCGTGCGGGCGGAATGGACTCTTTGGTGGAACGGGCTTCCAGCCCGTTCAAGAAAGACCGCACGGCCAAGATGGCCGTGCCACCATGACGGAAGCGATCTCACAGGATAGCGACAAGAGGCAACAGTGTAGAATGATCGCGTGAGACGATGGTTAACACGGCTGGTCGTTCTTCTCCTCCTCGGCGCGATCGTCAACGTCGCCGTGGCGTGGGGGTGTGGGATCTTCTCGGTACGGGTACCGGGCGGTGCCGGTAGATTCACCACCTGGACCATCTGGGAGACGGTGCATCCAACAAGACAGGATCTACAATGGCTGAACCGATCGGGTTGGCAGCCACGACCGGAAGATGAGGATTTTACTTGGAAGGCGGCAAGCCGGGAAATCTCCGGCTTTGGGCTTACACGCAAAGGTTTCTTCGATTACCAGACGTTCAAACCGGGACGAAGCGGTCGGATGAATTGCTCGCCTCTGTTTGTCATTCGGGATCGTACAGGCTGGCCATTCCGATGCTTGCAGGCAGAGAAGTGGTTGGTGAACGATTCATCTGGCAGGCAGTATCAGACCCGGTACGCCGTCGCCACCGTTCCTGTGAGCTATCAATGGGAAGCATGGCTGATCACCGATACCCGGCCACTCGCCGTCCTCCCCATCTGGCCCGGCTTCGGGATCAACACGCTGTTCTACGCGACGATTCTTTGGCTGCTCTCGTTCGGTCCGTTTACTGCACGCCGTTTCATTCGTAACAAGCGCGGTCACTGCATCAAGTGCGGCTACGACCTGGGCCATGCCGACCACAGAGCGTGCCCGGAATGTGGGGCGGCGGCATAGACTGATTGGTGATGAAGCGCTTCCTTCGCTACGTCGTGGTCTGCCTGATGCTGGGCGTGATCACTACCGTCGCCGTGGCGTGGGGCTGTGCGTTTTGGACGGATGTATATGACGGTTCACTAACGCGGGTAATCCAGCCGTCAGAGTCTGATGCCTATGAATGGTTCTTTGATGTCCGCCGTCAACCTGGCTCGGCGAGTATTAACCTATGGTGCATTTTGCTTGTTAAAGTTGGTAGCGACGAGGTAGCTCCAGCCATACCCACAACAGTTCCTCCAGGCTTTCCGACCTGGAATCAGGGTTGGCCACACGAGTCCCAAGTGTCTTGGTATGGATCACAACTCGCCCGTGCGCAGGAAGCCCGAGGTTGGCCGTGGCTAGCGATGTGGTGCGAGCATTTCACCTACTTTGAACAGACAGCCGAAGAACTCCGCTCGAATCCGACATTCATGACATACAGGACCCTGCCCTACCGAGGCTTCGCGCTGAAGCCGATCGCCCGCCCGATTCGTCCCGCGATTACACGCGTCTTGCCTTTGGGGATCATCTGGACGGGATTTGCGATCAACACGATCTTCTACGCTGCGATACTCGCAATCCTGTGGGTGTTGTGGTCGAGTCCGTTTGTCGTCCGCCGTATCATCCGCCGCAAGCGCGGCCTCTGCATCAAGTGCGGCTACGACCTGCGCGGAACTTCCGGGGGCGGGAGCGGGGGAGGTTGCCCGGAATGCGGGTGGGGTCGGGGGCCTGTCGTCGCGGCCAGCCAGCTAGGGAAGAAAGGTGTACGCTAAAGGAATGCCAGCGGTAGGCCGCTCACTCCTGATGCTCTTGTCATTGATCCCTGTCATCGCGATCGATGGTTGCAAGCCAACGGGGGCGGTTGCTACACCGCAGCAACAGCTGGCCCATTCCAACATCATGGCGATCGCCGCAGCGACGAATGCCTATTGCCTTGCGAACGGTGAAGCGATGCCCCCTGATCTCCAGACCATAGTGACGGCTGGCTTCCTCCCTGCAGCGGCTCTCAACTCGCCGTTCGGCCCAGTCTCCGATGGTGGTTCTGACTATTGGTTCAGTACATCACGGCAGAAAATCTCAATGAGCCAATATCCGTCGATCGAGATTCTGGTTTACGACCGTGCGATGTACGAGGATAGTGATTTCGTCGCCGTTGCAACGTATGACTGCTACAGTCAGATCATGGCGAGTGGTGAATTTCAGCAGCTCATGAAACGGCTCGACAATCGCGGAGTAAACTTCAATTTGCCGTAGAATGTTGCTGTGAAGCGCAGCCTGTTCAAGCTCGTCCTTTTCATCCTCCTCGGCGCGATCGTCAACGTCGCCGTGGCGTGGGGGTGTGCGCTGTGCTTGCCATGGCCACACACCGCGCCCTTCGGAGCCTACCGCGAAGGCTTCACGCGTCAGGGTTCCATATTCAGTGATTGGATGGATGACGTGAGTGTGGCCGTTGGAGTTGCACGCGTTCACTCCTCATGGTCGACCGGTTCCTCCAAATTCGCCGGCCGTGAACCTGATCGGGATGCGGAGGAGATTCTTCCTGCATGGGCATCGTTCGCCCGCCCGGATGAGAGTTCCCCACGAAGTACGGTCGTCTCACGGATAATCGATGCGCGCGGGTGGCCGACGGTGGCTCTATGGTCGGGGGTCGAGTCAGTCGGATTCCCCGGGCCAGCGGCCGTCATCGGCAATGTCATCGATGTCACCAACGGCTACTTGCTTCCAAACGACCGCACCAAACTGTACCCGTCCTGGGCCAACCTTCGCATCCTCCCGTTCGCACCGATATGGACCAACTTCGCGATCAACACCATCTTCTACGCCGCGATTTTGTGGTTGCTCACGCTCGGTCCGTTTGCTGCGCGCCGCTTCATTCGTGACAAGCGCGGCCACTGCATCAAGTGCGGCTACGACCTGCGCGGAACTTCCGGGGGTATGTGTCCGGAGTGTGGATGGCGACGGGAGGGGGAAGGGACGCTTCGCGTCGCCCGCTAAACGGGGAGAGGTTCGTTTACAACTTTTGCGCACTGCTCGCCGGGTCGAGCCCGGCGGCTAAACGATGGCGAGTTTGCGCGCAATTCGACACGCGATCCACAGTATCGGACTCAAGGGAAGGTCCCATACCGACGAGGATAGAGGCGCGGTCGCCAGGGAATGGCGCAGGTCACAGGCAGGGATGTCCCGGCCTTTTGAGACGACCGCGGTCGTGCAGCCGTGTGCTGCCTGCAAGGAAACCTTCGCCATGGGCGCAAACTGTGATCTTTCACCTGACATCGTCGATCAAACACGCAGAAACCCGACGAACGGCGTGATGCTCGATCTGGGACGTGCCGCCCGCGACGCCCACGTGCTCAAGACGATGGAATTTAAGAAGCTCATCGCCTATCTGCTGGAGTACGCGGACGGTCGAGACCGCCGGGAGCCGTTGACGGTCATTCCCGGCCAGGCTAGACCGGTGCCGCGGCTGAGAGTCGCAGTCGATCGATGCTTCGGGACCTATGCGGACTTGCACTGGTTCAAGATCAACAAGGCGGTCAACGCGTCCAGCCTGCCGTTGACCGGGTTGTTCCCACACGTGGCGGCGAGCCTGGGGCGGGTTCGGCCGGAGGATTTTGGGTATGTGGTCGGCGCGTTGGTCCATCGTGATCCGGACTCGGCGCTGCTGCGGCTATTGAATCGGCGCGGCGGCCGGGTAAAGGGATTAGGGTTGCAACTGTTCTCGCGTTTGGCCTTCGCCTTCCGCCGAGACTTGTACTTCGTGATCCCACACGAATGGGGTACAGCTTCGGGTGCTTTGCGTTTCGTCGGCAACGATCTACGCAAATACTGTGCGTTCTGCCGATCGCTGCGGACCGTGTGTGATGACGTCGGCATCACGGCGGAGATTCGCGGAGCGATCTTCAACGTGCTCATGCGCACCGATCCGGTCAACCCGCAACTGCTGGAGGCGTTGAACGGGAACGTCGGCCCCACGATCGGGCGGGCGACCGAACTCAAGGCCACCGACGGGTATCTGCCCACGACAGACCTGGACGGGCGGCTCACCATGCCGTTGGAGTTCACCGGCCCGGCGATCCTCGCGCGACGCGGCCAACGCCAACTTCGCTACGCATTGTTGAAAGCGTACGGCAACCATTGTGCGATCACCGGCGCCTGCCCCAAAGATCTTCTGGAGGTCGCCTACATCGCTCCGTTCCCCAAAGGTGACGTGAACTCAGTCGAGAACGCGATGCTGCTTCGCGCCGATCTCCACACGCTGTGGGATCTGAATCTGATCGGCGTCGATCCGCAGGACATGTCGATCCACGTCGCCAAGCGATTGCACGGATCGACCTATGAGAACCTCTGCGGCCGCACGATCGTTCAACGTCGCAACGGTTCGCAGCTCAATTCGGCGGCATTGCGCGAACGATGGGAGGGTTTCGTCCAACCTCTCGACGGAAAGAAGCCGGCGGTCACCATCGAGCCGAACGTGGACTCCGCCGATCGATCAGCGGACTCGATCCTGGCAGAGCCGGCCGTCTTACGCTCCAAAGGTCGGCGCGAATCCAAGGCAAACGCCGAAACAAACGGCGCAACCGCACCGGAAGTCGTGACGTTGCCGAAACGCTAAGATCGATTCACCAGCTTAGATTGATGAAAGGGTGCCATGCTTCGAGCCGGGTGCCGGGTGCCGGGTGTCGGGTGCCATGCTTCGAGCCGCTTCGGCCGAAGCATGCTCTGCGTTTTACTCAGTGCGCAGTGCGTCGTCTATGCAACGCCGAAGCATGCTTCGAGCCGCTT
>JADFNO010000222.1 GCA_022563315.1 Planctomycetota bacterium
ATCGACTCGTACAGGTTTATCAGCAATCTCATTGTGGCTCGCGACTCGATTTTTTTTCAGACAAGCGGCAGTAACCTGCCGAGAAAACTCTGGAAGATGGACTCGAATGGCCAATCTCTGGAGGCACTCGATATCGAAATGGGGACGTATATGAGCCTTCTCGGATATGCAGGCGATTTATTCTATTTCTACAATTACGACGAGGTAACAGGCGGAGAACCATGGGTATCGGACGGGACAAATGCAGCTACAAGACTGCTAAAAGATATCAACCCGGGTTCGGCCCTTTCTCGCCCTCATTTCTTAGCCGAGCTTGGCGGGAAAGCGTTACTGATCGCGTATGACGAAATGCATTGGCGGGAACCCTGGATTTCGGACGGCACGTCGGACGGAACGTTTATGTTAAAAGACATAAACCCGGGACCTAACAGCTCTCGAATATGGGATTATTCAGTTTCAGGAGAGCGATTATTCTTCAACGCCGAAGACGGTTCGCATGGTCGTGAGTTGTGGGTCACTGACGGAACAACCAAGGGTACGCACCTCGTAAAGGATATCAATCCAGGTGAAGGCGATGGCTATCCATACGAGTTCTTCGCGGTAGCTAGGATCATGTATTTTGGAGCTTCCGACGGAGCACACGGATATGAATTGTGGCGAACAGATGGCACAAAGCTTGGCACATGGATGGTCAAAGATATCAACCCCGGCGGGGCGGATAGCGGTCCCCACTCTATTACACCTATCGATTCTGGTTTTCTTTTTACGGCAACTGACGGTGTGAATGGTCGCGCGCTGTGGTTTAGTGATGGTTCGGAGCTTGGCACCGTCATGATTAAAGACATCGTTGATAATCAGACGAATGGCTGGGGACGACCCTTGCACCCAATGGTCTTTGACAACAGACTGTTTTTTCGGGCAGACGACGGAATTCACGGAAGTGAACTCTGGGCTACTCGAGGCTCGTCCGGGTCGACTTCACTGGTCGCTGAGTTCGTTCCGGGCACGGGTGGTTCCTTCCCAAAGCCCTTGGGAATTGTCAATAATAGAATGTTTGTAAAGGTTTCAGATGCGAGTAGTGATGATGCGTTATGGATATTGAATGAGGGTAGTGAGGTCTTTCAAAAAATCCCCGACGTTGGAGTCCGGGTTAATCTCGGTCAGCGCGCAGCGTATGACGGGATCTTTGTTTTCAGCGGAAGGACCGACGAATACGGTGATGAGCTGTGGATCAGCGACGGCACTCCTGAGGGCACTCAGCGCGTAACTGATATTGCTGCAGGACCAGCCAGCAGCGCCACGATTGCCATTTTCGGAATGATTGATGACTATATAATATTTTCTGCCAACGACGGCAGCGCACGAGGGACTTGCTGCGGCCATGGACGGCGGGCGGGGTCCACTGTGCGGCCTCTGCCTGGAAGGAGATTGAACGATGTACTCTTTTGTACTCGCCGGAAACCGCCGCTGGAGGTCGCCTTTTCAGAGCTTCCGTGGGGCTGACGACCGGACACAAACGGCGAGATTCTCAACGCCCAGGCCTTGGGAGCACCCGCCACCGTGCGGTACCATCGCAACGGTTTGTGTGGCTGCTCACCGAAGCATGCTGAACAACTTAGGAGGACGAACAGATGAGGCTTGAAATCTTCTTCGGATCCGTTGCCGCCGCCGGCGCAGTAATCGTCGTTGCTCAACTGAATGCGGGAGGCGACCTCGATTCGTCGATTGAACGGGACACCGAGACCGTGACGAACCTAGTCGGCGAAGGCGGTATGCCGGCCGGCGCGATTGGCCCGGATGTGATCTACACCAACTGCCAGTCCGTGACCAATTGGGGCGTCGTCGGCGGGATACGCGGCTATTCACTTGGCAGCTACACCTGCAACATCGGGGACGAGAATCTAATGTGGGGGAGCGCCCACGATGGAACGCCGGGCCTGGCCATGAACGCCTATCGACTTTACGACGGGCGGCTGATGCAGGTCGGCATGTCGTGGGTGAAGCACGCCTGCTGCGCCTTCGCCGGCAACGGGTGCGACATTGGCTGCAACGGTGTGGGCGGATCATGGCTCGGCGTCGGGTGTCGGGATATCTATAGCTCGGGGTATAACGGAGGCCAGGGCCGCCTTGGCCCGAGGTCCGACCTCAACCCCTATACCGGCGGTTGGCAATCGGCGCCCGGCGGCAGCGGCAACGCCATCTTCAAGCGACTGCAAGTTGTCGAGTTCGACATCACCGAGGCCAACTTCCCCAATTCCCTCTACTTCGTCGAGGGTGTGTACGTTTCCACGGACGATGCGCAATCGGGCAACTGGCTCAACAACGCCTCCTACAGACAGATCACGATCGGCTCGGGCTTCAACCTCAACGTCACGGGTGTGATGTACGAGACCGTCCCCGCCATCCTTGCCTGGCACGATCATGGCAACGGCATCAACGTCCCGGACGAATCGGTTCAGATCGTCAATGTGGACGTGCCCGATGAAGGCCGGTTCGTCGCCGCCGCCAAGGCCAGCGACAACGGCGACGGTACCTGGCGCTACGAATATGCCCTGTTCAATCTCAACTCGCACCGAAGCGGCGGATCCCTCAGCGTCCCCATCCCCCCTGGAGCGGCCGTGAGCAACGTTGGGTTTCATGCTGCGGACTACCACTCCGGCGAAGTGTACGACAACACGGATTGGGAGATAACGGTCGGCAACACGGCCGTCAGCTGGACCAGTCCGTCCACCCATGCCGAGAATCCCAATACCAACGCCTTGCGTTGGGGGACAATGTATAACTTTTGGTTCGATGCGGATGTGGCGCCGGCTCCGGGCGACGTGACGCTCGGACTGTTTCGACCCGGGACACCCGAGTCGGTTGCGTTCACGGTAATGGTTCCCGGGCAAGGCTGTATCGCTGATCTTGACGGCAGCGGCGACGTTGGCGTGAAGGACCTGCTCATCTTGCTGGGCGCCTGGGGGCCGTGCCCGAAGAAGGGAGATTGCCCCGCCGACTTCGACGACAGCGGCGACGTTGGCGTGAAGGATCTGCTCATCTTGCTGGGCGCCTGGGGGCCGTGTCCGTAAACGGGTAACCGACCCTCGCCGAGTTGTCACAACCATCACACCCCCGGCCTTCACCGGCCGGGGGTTTTTTGCTTCGCTCGACGGCAACGGCAACGTCAGCGCATCGACCTCCTCGCCCTCCTCGCCAACTGGGGGCCGTGTCCTTGAAGATGGCATCGAGGCATCAGAGAAGAACCCTCACCCCAACCCTCTCCCAGCCCCCGGAGTTGGGGGAGAGGGGGTATGAAAAAGGCTTGCGGATCGGGTTGGTTGGCGTGGGCGTCTGACGATCAGGAGTCGGAACCGTCATCCGGTCGCGCTGCCCGGGCAAGCTCCGCTTCGGCGGCAATATGACCAAAGGCCGGCCACATCGGCCCTTGAACAATCTGCTCGAACAACTTCTGAGCCTGGTCGGCCTCGCCGTTGACAAGATGCCACGCCGCGATTCCGTACCCCAACGTCGCATCGTCAATCGACCCGTCCTCAGCGGAACTCGCCAATTCATCAACCGTCAACTCGCCCTTGAAGAGCAACAGGAGCTTGTGGTAGACGAAGTTCTCGATGATGTCCATCTCCCTGTGAATGGGCTCGAGTACGGTCTGCGCACCTTGTGTGTCGCCAAGGCGTCGCAATGACAAGTACAGCCAGTATGCCGAAGCGCAGACCATGTCGTCGTTCTTGGAGCGTTCCAGGCACTTGCGGTAGGCATCCGCCGACTGCGCAAAGTCGCCTGTGAGGTAGTGGGCCAAGCCAAGGTGATAGTAGATATTGGTATTGGTGGTGGAGCGTGGAATACCTTTTTCGTTGGGCATTCCGTCCAGTTCGATCTCGTCAGGAACGCCCTCAATCAGCTCGGAAGCTCGGGTCAGATCAAGTATCGCCCGGTCAAAACGCCGCACCGTAATGAGGCGGTGTCCGCGATGGCGCAGCAATCTGTAACTGTCGGGGTATTCCGCAAGGCCGTCAAAATAGGCAAGGATCGCAGCGTTGTACTTACCCAGATAGGCCAATCGCCGGCCAACCCAAATCGTGTTCTCTTCGCTGGGATCGATGTTGAACTTGACCCTTGCCTCGTTATAGGCAGCTTGGCGTTTGCGGTGTTCAGCAGGATCAAGTGCGGGCGCAAAGAGTGTCTTGCCCAGAAGTGACGTTCCAACCGGTATGTTAGCGGAATACTCGGCTGTCTTTTGTGAAAGATCGGAGGTGTCCGTTGAACTGGGTTGTGAGTCCTCACAGCCAACAGCTCCGCACGCCGCGATCACAAGCGCAAACAAAACGCACAACATTCGGCCAATGGTCATTGTGGTACCTCTCTCTGGTTGATTCATCAAAGCTCACGCGATCGGCCACAAGCTTACGATCTGGCGTGCGCCGGTCAATCCAGCGCGACAAGTCAGAGCAACGCCCCAGTACGCTGACGACGAAGCCAATGTACGACTGTTTTGACCAGATAATCGGTTTCGAGGTTGACTCGTTGGCCTGGCTCGGCACGACCGAGGGTAGTCAAGTCGAGCGTGGTGGGGATCAGCGCGACCTCGAAGAACGACTCGCCTACCTCGGCGACCGTCAGCGACACGCCGTCCACCGCGATCGAACCCCGGGGGATGATGTATTCCATCAACTCCGGCGGCGGCTCGATGCGCAGACGCTGATCGCTGCCGACCGTTTCAACGGCGCCAACCACGCCCACGCCGTCGATATGACCCTGGACCACGTGCCCCCCGAGCAGCGTCGTTGGGGTAACCGCCGGCTCAAGATTGACCGGGTCGCCGACCCCAAGCTCGCCCAGCGTCGTCAAGCCGAGCGTCTGATGGATGACATCGAAGCGAAGCAGATCATCGCTACGAGCGGGTTCTCGGTGCTCGGTTGG